>NZ_JBFACN010000043.1:0-46884 GCF_040640875.1 Streptomyces sp. NPDC021562 | reverse complement strand
ACTCCTTCGACCAGTGGGGCGTGGAACTCGGCAAGGTCCTCGCCAAGCGCATCGAGCCCGCCCTGACCGAGGGCGCCGACGTCCCCGGCCTCGACGCGTCCACCACCGCCCTCGTCTCGACGTACCGCACCCTCAGGAAGTGAACTGACATGCAGCTCGGACTCATCGGCCTCGGCAAGATGGGCGGCAACATGCGCGAGCGCATCCGCCGCGCGGGCCACACCGTCATCGGCTACGACCGCAATCCGGACGTCTCCGACGTGAAGTCCCTCGAAGAACTGGTCGAGAAGCTCGACGCGCCGCGCACGGTGTGGGTGATGGTTCCGGCCGGCCACGCCACCCAGTCCGTCGTGGACGAGCTCAAGGACCTGCTGTCCGAGGGCGACACGGTGGTCGACGGCGGGAACTCCCGCTGGACGGACGACGAGAAGCACGCCGCCGAACTCGGTGTCAAGGGCATCGGCTTCGTGGACGCGGGTGTCTCCGGCGGTGTGTGGGGCCTCCAGAACGGCTACGCCCTGATGGTCGGCGGCCACAAGGAGCACGTCGAGCGGCTGGAGCCGATCTTCGAGGCGCTCAAGCCGGAGGGCCCCTACGGCTACGTGCACGCCGGCAAGGTGGGCGCGGGGCACTTCTCCAAGATGGTCCACAACGGCATCGAGTACGCCATGATGCAGGCGTACGCCGAGGGCTGGGAGCTGCTGGAGAAGGTCAAGTCGGTGGACAACGTCCGTGAGGTCTTCCGCTCCTGGCAGGAGGGCACGGTCATCCGTTCCTGGCTGCTCGACCTCGCGGTCAACGCGCTGGACGACGACGAGCACCTGGACAAGCTGAAGGGCTTCGCGCAGGACTCCGGCGAGGGCCGCTGGACCGTGGAGGCCGCCATCGACAACGCGGTGCCACTCCCGGCGATCACCGCCTCCCTGTTCGCCCGGTTCGCCTCGCGGCAGGACGACTCCCCGCAGATGAAGATGGTCGCGGCGCTGCGCAACCAGTTCGGCGGCCACGCCGTCGAGTCGAAGGAGTAGGACGCCGTGGGGGACCTCCTTCTGGTCCGCCACGGTGAGACCGAGTGGAGCGTGTCGGGCCAGCACACCAGCTGGACCGACCTGCCCCTCACCCAGCACGGTGAGGAACAGGCCAAGTCGCTCGCCCCGCTGCTCGCCGACCGGACCTACGCACGCGTACTGGCCAGCCCGCTGGACCGCGCGATACGCACGGCCGAACTGGCCGGCCTCACCGGGATCGTGCCCGACCCCGACCTGCACGAGTGGGACTACGGGGGCTACGAGGGAATCACCACGGCGGAGATCCACCGCTCCCGCCCCGACTGGTACCTGTGGACCGACGGCGTACCGCCGGGCCCGCAGGGGCACCCCGGTGAGTCGCCCGAGCAGGTCGGCGCCCGCGCCGACCGGGTGCTCGCCGAGCTGGACGCGGCGCTCGCCGGGGACGGCGGCGATGTGGTCCTGGTGGCCCACGCGCACTTCCTGCGCGTGCTGACGGCCCGCCGACTGGGGCTGCCGCCCGCCGAGGGCCGGTTGTTCCAGCTGGCGACCGGGACGGTCAGCCGGCTCTCCACGGAGCACGGGTGGCCCGTGATCACCGAGTGGAACCGGACGCCCTGATCGACGCCTGAGCGGCCCGCCAGTGACAACTGGCGGGCCTTTCCCATGCCTTGAAAGCCGACCGGTACGCCGACCGGTGTGCCGACCGGTGCGGCGGAGCGGTGGGCCGAGTTTCTACGGCCCCTTTCCTAACCCCTTGTCGAAAGTCCTGCCGAGCCCATAGCCTTGCGCCGCGCCGGTGCCGTCGTCCGACCCGGCCCGGTCGTGACGGGATGGGAGGGGCAGCCGCGTGAAGCGCACATCGCGTGACATCCGCACCGCGAACCGCTACGAGGTGCTGCGCCAGATCATCGCCCAGTCCCCCACCTCCCGGCAGACACTGGCCGCCGCCACCGGACTGAGCGTGGCCACGGTCGCCACGCTCGTCGGGGAGCTGCTCGACCTGCGGATGATCACGGAGGTCGGCTTCGAGGACTCCGCGGGCGGCCGCCCCCGCGGGCTGGTGGCCGTCAACGCGGCGGGCGGCGCGCTGATCGGCGTCGACATGGCGGAGACCTACGTCCGGGTGGAGCTGTTCGACCTGGGGCTGAACGTGCTGGTCCGGGCCGAGGAGGACATGCGCCCCGGTGAGCACCGGCCAGAGCAGGCGGTCGGCCAGGTCGCCACGGCCGTCGGCTCGGTGGTGGCCCAGGCCGGGGTCGAGGGCGCGCGGGTGCTCGGTGTCGGGGTGAGCGTGCCGGGTCAGGTGGACCGGGACACCGGCATCGCCGAGTACGCGCCCAACTGGGACTGGCACGACGTCCCTTTGCTCGACCTGCTCGCCGAGCACATCGCCTACCCCCTGTACCTGGACAACCCGTTGCGGGCGAGCGCGGTGGCCGAGCTGTGGTTCGGGGCCGCGCGCGGACGCGAGGACGCCGTGGTGGTGAACCTCGGGACCGGGGTGGGGGCCGGACTCGTCCTGGCCGGCGGGCTGTACCGGGGGGTGAGCAACAGCGCCGGGGAGTGGGGGCACACCACCCTCGTGCTGGACGGGCGGCTGTGCCACTGCGGCAACCACGGCTGCGTCGAGACGTACGTCGGCGCCCCCGGCATCATGCTCAACCTGCGCGAACTCAGCCCCCGTAGCGCCCTGTTGCACCCCGAGGACCAGACGGCGACCATCGACGCCCTGTCCCACGGGGTCGCCGCGGGCGATCCGGTGGCCGTCAGGGTGGTCCGGGACACCGCCCGCTACCTGGGCGCCGGCGTCTCGGACCTGGTGAACCTGTACAACCCCGAAGTGGTCGTGCTCAGCAGCTGGGTCGCCAGGAAGCTGGGCGCGCCCCTGCTCGACGAGGTCCGCGAGGCCGTCCGGCGGCACGCGCTCAGAAGGCCGTTCGCGGCCACCGAGGTCGTCCTCTCCCCCATCCCCACCGATCCGGTGTGCCTGGGCGCGGCCACGTTCGCGCTGGAGGGCGCCCTGCAGTCGGTGGGACAGCGGCCCCCCGGACGCACCACCCCCGTGAGGAGCCGTACCGCACGATCCGCATGACGACGGAAGGGATGCCGTTTTGACCCGCACCAACAGACCGGTTCTCGCCACGGCCGCGGCCGCACTGGCCGTGGCCGGCGCCCTGATCAGCTCCCCGGCGGCGAACGCGGCCGGCAGCGCCCCCGCTGCCGCCGAGGTCTCGCCGCACGCGGCCCAGACCATCGACGACATCGGCGCCTCGGGCGCCTGGTGGGTGAACGACCTCCAGCACTTCGACCCCACGGTGCAGGCCAGGGTGGCGAGGCTGCTGTTCTCGAAGCAGGGCCTGGCGATGTCCTCCTACCGCTACAACATCGGCGGGGGCGGAGCCGGGGTCACCACCCCGGCGCGGGCCGCCGAGGACTTCCTGAAGCCCGACGGCTCCTATGACTGGAGCAGGGACAAGGGTGGCCGGACGTTCCTGCGGTACGCCGCGAAGTACGGGGTCAAGGACCTGATCGGCTTCGTGAACAGCGCGCCCGCCCGGTGGACCACCAACGGGCAGAGCTGCGGCGGCCAGTTGAAGGCGGAGCACGTGGGCGACTACGCCACGTACGTCGCCGACGTGACCCGGCACTTCGCCCGGCAGGGCGTGCGGCTGGACTACATCAGCCCCTTCAACGAGCCCGACAACGACTTCGGTTCCTGCGGGCAGGAGGGCATGCGGGTCACCGTCGACCAACGCGACGACATCGTGCGGGCGCTCGGCGCCGAGCAGCGGGCCCGCAAGCAGAAGACCTCGATCATCGCGGACGAGTCCAGTCAGACCACCCAGTTCGTCTCCGAGCTCCCGCAGTGGATCTCGCAGCCCGGCACCGCCCAGTACGTGTCGGCGCTGGCCCACCACACGTACAACAACCCGAACGACGGCCAGCTCGGCAACGTCTACGAGACGTCGCGGTCGGTCGGCAAGAAGTCCTGGGCCTCGGAGATCTGCTGCTTCGGCAAGGGCTCGACGGGCTGGAACCAGGAGTACGACCCGACCATCGACAACGCCCTGCTGATGTCCCGCATCATCTACAAGGACTTCGCGAGCGCCCACGACTCCGCCTTCCAGTGGTGGGTGGCCCTGGCCAGCGGGTACGGCACCTCCCCCACCGAGAAGAACGACGTCGGCTGGAACGACGGCCTGATCTACTACGACCCCGACTACGCCACGAACGGCAACCAGACGCTGTACTTCACCAAGCGGTACTACGCGCTCGGCCAGTACAGCAAGTTCGTCCGGCCGGGCTCGGTGGCGCACAACGTGACCGGGGCGCCGGACGGGGTGGAGGTGTCCTCCTACGACCGGAACGGCACCTGGGTGGTCGTGGTCAACAACCACAACGCCACGGACACACCGCTGAGTCTGCACTTCAACAGCAAGGTGCCGGTACGGGCCAGGCAGGCGGTGCGGACCTCGGCCACCGAGGACTGGGCCGACGTCGCGAGGCCGACGGTGGGTTCGGGCACGGTCTCCGCGACCCTGGCCGCCCGCTCGATCACGACGTACGTCTTCGACCAGAAGGGCCACGGCGGTTCCGCCGTCACCGGCGCGCTGGCCGGCAGGCAGTCCGGCAAGTGCCTCACCGCCGACGCGTCGGGGGCCGCGCTCGCCGCCTGCACGGGCGCGGGCGGCCAGTCCTGGTCGTACGACGCGGACGGCACCCTGAAGGGCGCGAACGGCTATCTGACGGCCTCCGGTTCGGCCCTGACCGCCACCGCCGAAGCCACCGGTGACGCGAGCCAGCGCTGGCTCCTGAACGCCGACGGGCAGATCCTGAGCGAGGCGTCGGGCAAGTGCCTGGACGTGAGCGGGCAGGCCACCGCCGACGGCAGCAAGGTGATCCTCTACAGCTGCAACGGCGGCACCAACGAGGCCTGGACCAGGCAGTAGCGGACACCGCTCCCGCGAACCGAGGGCCGCCGGCCCCTCCCTGACCGGCGGCCCTCAACTCTCCCTGCCTTCCCTCCTGTTCGTCATGCCGAACGAGGTACAACGTTTCGCGCAGACTTCGTCCAACCTCTTGCCGAAGCATTAGCCGAAGGTTAACGTCCCGCTCCGCACCGCAATTTCGGCCATCTGGCCCGCGAGGTGTTCCAGGCCCCGCACGGCCGTAGCACCACGGCCGCTCTCGACAGACAAGGACGTCAGCATGTCGGCACTGAGCAACAACAACTGGTCCCGCCGGTCTCTGTTCCGGGCGGCCGCGGGCATGGCCGCCGCCGGCACCCTCGCCGCGTGCGGCAGCAACAACGGCCGAGGCGGCGGCAGCGGGTCGGGCACCCAGCTGACGCAGATGTTCCACGCCTACGGCGAGGCGGGCGTCGAGCAGGCGGTCAAGAGGTACCCCACCGCCTACAAGTCCGCCAACGTGACCACGCAGTGGATCACCAGCTCGGACTACGAGAGCAAGCTCTTCGCCACGCTGCTCACCAAGTCCGCCCCCGACGTCTTCGAGTTCCACCCGCAGATCCAGATGGTCAAGAGCGGTCAGGTCGCCGACCTGAGCGACATCATCGACCCGGTCAAGGACGACTTCAACCCGGCCGACATCAAGTCGCACACGGTCGACGGGAAGATCTACGGCGTCCGGATGATCGACGACCCGCAGTTCTTCTTCTACCGGCCCTCGCTCTTCGAGAAGGCAGGCGTGAAGGTCCCGGAGACCCTCGACGAGCTGATCGAGATCTCGGCCAAGCTCACCACGAGCAAGATGAAGGGCCTGTACCTCGGCAACGACCTGCATGCCATCATCAGCCCGCTGATCTGGTCCGCGGGCGCGGACACCCTCGACGACAAGAACCAGATCGCCTACCACACGCCCGGCGTCGTCGAGGGTCTGAAGAAGATGCGCAAGCTGTTCACCAGCGGCGACCTGCTCCTCGGCGCCCCGACCGACTACTGGGACCCGTCCGCGCTGAACCAGGGCCTGTGCGCCATCCAGTTCTGCGGTATGTGGGCGATGCCGCAGTTCCAGAAGGCGCTCGGCGACGACATCGGGATCTTCCCCTTCCCGAAGACCGTCGACTCCGGCAAGCAGTCCGTCTACAACGGCGGCTGGTCGATGTTCGTCAACGCGAAGAGCGACCACGTCGACGCGGCCAAGGAGTACGTCAAGTGGCTGTGGATCGACCAGAAGAAGGACCAGGAGGACTTCGCGACGTCGTACGGCTTCCACATCCCGCCGCGCACGTCGATCGCCGCATCGGCCACCAAGCTCAAGACCGGTCTCCCCGCTGAGGGCGTGAAGCTCTTCAATCAGTTCGGGCACTTCGACAACATCGGCTGGACCCAGGCGATGATCCAGGCGTCGTGGGACGTGCTCGCCAACTGCGTCCGCAAGGCCGGCGACCCGGAGAAGGCGCTCGACCAGTGCGACACGACCGTCAACCGCGAGCTGAAGAAGCTCTTCGGATAAGTCGCGGACGGACCGGACCCATGTCGACGACCACCACGCGCGACCTCGCGAACCCCGCCCCGGCGCAGGCCAGTCCGGCCAAGCCGCGGCGGGGCCTGCGGGGCAGCCGCACCCTCAACTTCTGGCTCTTCATCAGCCCCTTCCTCATCGGGCTGATCATCTTCGTCTACGTGCCGATCGGCTGGAGTGTCTACCTCAGCTTCTTCGACGCACGGTTCACCGTCACGCCGGACAAGTTCGTCGGCTTCGACAACTACACGTACATGCTGACGGACCCCAAGTTCGTCGGTTCGCTCGGCACCTTCACCGTGTTCGCCGCTTTCATCGTGCCGACCACCTGGGCGGTGTCGCTCGGGCTCGCGCTGCTGGTCAACCGGATCCGGTTCATGCGGGCGTTCTTCCGGTCGGTGTTCTTCCTGCCGACCGCGTGCAGCTACGTCGCCGCGTCCCTGATCTGGAAGATGTCCATCTTCAGCGGGGTCCGCTTCGGCCTGCTGAACACGGTCCTCGGCTGGTTCGGGGTCGACAGCGTCGCCTGGCTGGCCTCTCCCAGTCCGCCCTGGTACTGGCTCGTCATCGTGACGCTCCGGTTGTGGCTGCAGTCCGGCTTCTACATGATTCTGTTCCTGGCGGCCCTGCAGAACATCCCGGGCGAGTTGTACGAGGCTGCCGCCATCGACGGCGCCAAGCGGGGCTGGCAGACCTTCCGGTACATCACCCTGCCGCAGCTTCGGGCCACCTCGACCGCGGTGGTTCTGCTGCTGCTGATCGCCGCCTACCAGGCCTTCGACGAGTTCTTCAACCTGCTCGACAAGACCACCTGGGGCCGGCCCCCGCTGGTCGAGCTGTACGCCACCGCTCTCGGCACGTCACAGGATTACGGCGCCGGCAGCGCGGGAGCCGTCATCCTGACCCTGCTGATCATCATCGTCACCCTGTTCCAGGGCAAGATCATGGGCTTCGGAAGGGGGGACGAGTCCAAGTGACCACCACCACGCCCGACATGAACAAGACCGCGCCCACGAAGGCCAGGCGCCGACGCGGCGGCTCAGTGATGGGCAACACCGGCCTGTACATCGCCACCGGTGTCGCCACCTTCCTCTTCCTGGTCCCGTTCTACATCCTGCTTCGCAACGCCCTCACCACGGACACCGCCATCACTGGGCCGAGCTGGCAGTTCTTCCCCACGCACCTTCAGTGGGGCAACGTCAAGGAGCTGTTCGACGACCCGCAGGTGGACTTCGCCCAGTCCATGTGGAACTCGCTGGTCGTCGCCGTCTCCATGACCATCGGCATCCTGGTGGTGTGCTCGCTGGCCGGGTACGCGCTGGCCCGCATTCCCTACAAGCACGCCAACAAGGTCTTCTACCTCGTCCTGGGCACCCTCATGGTTCCCACCTCGGTGACCTTCGTGCCCAGCTTCGTGCTGGTCTCCTCGCTCGGCTGGGTGGACACGTACCGAGGACTGATCGTCCCGGGCTTGTTCAGTGGTTTCACCTGCTTCCTGTTCCGGCAGTACTTCCTGGGGTTCCCGAAGGAGCTGGAGGAGGCGGCGCGGGTGGACGGGCTGGGTTACTGGGGCTCGTACTGGCGGGTCGTCGTGCCCAACTCGCTGAACTTCTTCGCGGCGATCGCCACCATCACCTTCATCGGCGCCTGGAACGCCTTCCTGTGGCCCCTGGTCATCGGTCAGGACCCCGGGTCGTGGACCGTCCAGGTGGTGCTCTCGTCGTACATGACCAACCAGACGGTCGTCTTCCACACGATCTTCATGGCCACCGCCATCTCCATCCTGCCCCTGGTGTTCGTCTTCCTCTTCCTTCAGCGGTGGCTGGTGCAGGGGATCGCGCAGACCGGCATCAAGGGCTGACACCGCACTCTCACGACCTGGAGACCGATGTCATCGCGTACCTCCGCCACCGACTACGTCGAGGACGTCTCCCCGGGCTCGGGTGCCCTGCCGCCCCGTGCCCGGTACCCGCGCTCGGACGCCGCGTCGCTCTCGCTGAACGGCAGGTGGCGCTTCCGGCTGTCGCCGGCCGCCGACGCCGAGGACGACGCGTTCGCCGAGCCGGGGTACGACGCCGGCGGCTGGGCGGAGGTCTCGGTCCCGGGGCACTGGGTGCTCCAGGGCCACGGCTCGCCGATCTACACGAACCACCTCTACCCGTTCCCGGTCGACCCGCCCCACGTGCCGACCGAGAACCCCACCGGTGACCACCTGCGGTTCTTCGACCTGCCGGCGGGCTGGGACGTCACCGACGGCGGGGCGGTCCTGCGCTTCGACGGCGTCGAGTCCTGCGCCCGGGTCTGGCTGAACGGCACGGACATCGGCGAGTTCAAGGGCTCCCGGTTGCCGCACGAGTTCGCGGTCGGCCATCTGCTGAAACCGGCCGGCAACGTCCTCGCCGTCCGGGTCCACCAGTGGTCGGCCGGCTCCTACCTGGAGGACCAGGACCAGTGGTGGCTGCCCGGCATCTTCCGGGACGTGACGCTGCTGCACCGCCCGGCGGGCGGCGTCCTCGACTTCTTCGTGCACGCCTCCTACGACCACGCCGCCGGCACCGGCACCCTGCGGGTCGACTCCGACGTGGACGGCCGGGTCACCGTGCCCGGCCTCGGCATCGACATCGCCACCGGCGGGTCGGCGACCGTCCCGGTCGAACCGTGGACGGCCGAGACGCCGACGCTGTACGACGGGCTGCTGGCCACCGAGGGCGAGCGGGTGCCGTTGCGGATCGGCTTCCGGACCGTCGAACTGGCCGACGGACTGATCAAGGTCAACGGGAAGGCGGTCCTCTTCAAGGGCGTCAACCGGCACGAGTGGCACCCGGAGCACGGGCGCGCCCTCGACCTGGAGACCATGCGGGCGGACGTGCTGCTGATGAAGCGGCACAACGTCAACGCCGTCCGCACCTCCCACTACCCGCCCCACCCGGCCTTCCTCGACCTGTGCGACGAGTACGGCCTGTGGGTGATCGACGAATGCGACCTGGAGACCCACGGCTTCACCGAGCAGGCATGGCGGGACAACCCGGTCGACGACGACCGCTGGACCCCGGCCCTGCTGGACCGGGCCGCCCGGATGGTCGAACGCGACAAGAACCACCCGTCGGTGGTGATCTGGTCGCTGGGCAACGAGGCGGGCACCGGGCGGGGTCTGACCGCGATGGCCGAGTGGATCCACGGCCGGGACGCCTCGCGTCTCGTGCACTACGAGGGTGACATCGACTGCCGGGACACGGACGTGTACTCGCGGATGTACCCCGAGCACGCCGAGGTCGAGCGGATCGGCCGGGGCCTCGACGGCGGCACCCGCAAACGCCGTGCGCTTCCCCTCATCCTCTGCGAGTACGCCCACGCCATGGGCAACGGGCCCGGTGGACTCGCCGACTACCAGCGCCTCTTCGAGTCGCACGACCGGCTCCAGGGCGGTTTCGTCTGGGAGTGGATCGACCACGGCATCGAGGACGAGCGGTTCGGCTACGCGTACGGCGGCGACTTCGGCGAGGAGCTGCACGACGGGAACTTCGTCTGCGACGGCCTGGTCTTCCCCGACCGGCGGCCCTCTCCCGGCCTGCTGGAGTACAAGAAGGTGATCGAGCCGGTCGGCATCGACGTCGGCACCGACGGCGACGGCGACGGCACCGCCGTTCGCGTCACCAACAAGCAGGACTTCGCCGATCTGTCGGCACTGGCCTTCGCGTGGTCGTACCAGGTCGACGGCGAGACCATGGAGTCGGGCAGCCTGGCCGTACCGGCGCTGGCGGCGGGTGAGTCGACGGAGCTGAGGCTGCCGGAGCCGCCCGCGACGGACGGCGGCGAGACGCAGTGGACGGTACGGGCCCTGCTGGCCGCCGACACCGCCTGGGCGCCGAAGGGACATGTCGTGGCCTGGGGGCAGTCCGTTCCGCGTGCGCGGCGGGCACCGGCACTCGTCGCGTCCGGTGGGCCGGTGGCGTCCGGCCAGGGGTTGATCGCCCTCGGTCCGGCGGTCTTCGACGCCCGCACCGGCGCGCCGCGGCGCATCGGCTCGGTCGAGGTGACCGGGCTGCGCCTGGACGTGTGGCGGGCGACGACCGACAACGACGCCGGTGCCGCCTGGCAGAGCGATCCGCGCTACGCCGAGCTGTGGCGCGGATTCGGGCTGCACCGCATGCGGCACCGCCTGGACGCGGTGGAGCAGGCGGGCGACGCGCTGACCGTGCGGACCCGGGTGGCGCCGGCCGGCCGGGAGTTCGGTCTCACGACCGTCTACCGCTGGAGCTCGGACGGGGACCGCCTCGGGCTCACCGTCTCCGTCACCCCGGACGGTGACTGGACGGTTCCGCTGCCCCGGCTCGGCATCCGCTTCGGACTGCCCGCCACCGACCGGGTGCGGTGGTTCGGCGGCGGGCCCGAGGAGGCCTACCCTGACACCAGGTCGGCGTCGCTGGTGAGCCGTTGGGAGTCGACGGTCGACGAGCTCCAGACTCCGTACGTCCGTCCGCAGGAGAACGGCGCCCGCGCCGACGTCCGCTGGGCGGAGCTCGGCGGCCTGCGGATCGACGGCGACCCGGAGTTCTGGTTGACCGCCCGCCGCTGGACCACCGAGCACCTGGACGCGGCCGCCCACCGCACCGACCTGACGCCGTCCGGCACGGTGTGGGTCAACCTCGACCACGCCCAGCACGGCATCGGTTCCGCGTCCTGCGGCCCCGGCGTGCTGCCGCGGTACCGGCTGCACGCCGAACCGGCCGCGTTCTCCTTCGTGTTCACGGACATCGGCTGACCGGTGCCGTCCCGCTCAAGAGCCGTGCCCGGCGGCCCCGCACCGGTACAGGACGTAGCGCGGGACACGGACGGGCGAGCAGTGCTCGACGGCCCAGCGGACCAGAGCCCGGCCGGGGGTCTTCCCGGCCAGTGCGCGGTGGGTGAGGTCCGCCTTGGTGAGCAGGACGTAGTGGAGCCGGCCGGTGTCGATCAGGTGGTGGAAGGCGGCGGCCGTGGGGTACGGCACCCGGGCGGTGAAGCCGCCGAGCGGGAGGACGGAGGCGTTGTCCGAGAGGATGTACGGCGCCGCCATCTGCCAGCGGGGCACCGCGGCGAGGTAGCGGGCGCCGTCGCGGTGGGCGGTGAGGTAGGCGTAGACGCGCTGCTGGGCCGGGTCCAGGGCGAGGGCGCCGTTGCGGGTGGCGATGGATCCGGGACCGATCCGGCCGAAGCCGCCGGGCTGGTTGTAGCGCAGGGACGTCGCGGACGCGGACCACACGGTGGGCACGACCAGGACCGCGGCCAGCGCGACGGCCAGGGCGACCCGGCGCCGACGCGACCCGCCGACGGTGAACAGGGCCAGCGCGGGCAGCGCCAGGACCACGGCGACGGCGACCGACCAGGCGAAGAACCGCGGGTAGTACAGGGTGAGGGCCGCGCACCAGCCGACGTTCACCGCCAGGACCGCGCCCAGCACGCTCCGGCGCCGCACCCGGGTCACGGCCACCGCGGCCATGGCCGACAGGGCGACCGCCACCACGCCCATGTAGTAGGTGTGGCCGGTCACGCTGCCGAGACTGAAGACCAGGAAGAACGTCACCAGCCAGACGCCCCACAGCAGGTAGCCGGCCAGGAACGGGTCGGTGCGCCCGGGCCTGCGGCGCCACACCGCGTAGGCACCGGTGGCCAGGCCCAGCGCCGCCAGCGGGTACAGCCAGCCCGTCTGGCTGGCGAGCCCGGGGCTGAACATCTTCCAGACGCTGTTGCCCATCCCCACCGGCGCCCTGCTGTGCGCCTGGTCGGCGACGATGCTGCCGGTGCCGGCCGCGTCGACGCCCAGCGCGTGGAAGCGGGTCAGGAAGTTGTAGCCGACGACCAGGGCGACCGGCGAGTTGTCGGTCGTGCCGTCCAGGTACGGGCGGGCGGCGGCGGGGGTGAGACCGGCGGCCAGCATCCAGGACAGGGAGACGGCCAGCATGACCGTGCCGGCCACGGCGAGGTCCCGGATCCGGCGGCGCAGCGTGGTGGGCGCGGCCACCAGATAGGTCACGGACAGCGCGGGCAGCACCGCCCAGGCCTCCAGCATCTTGCACTGGAAGGCCACCCCGACCCAGACGCCGGCCAGCACGAGGGTGCGCAGCCGGGCGCGGGCGGTGGCCCGCTGGGTGGCCTCGGCGGCCAGCAGCAACAGCAGGACGAACGGCGCGTCCTCGGTGACCGACCGGCCCAGGCCCACGGTCACCGGGGTGAGCGTGAGGAAGGCGGCGGCCAGCAGCCCGGCCGGTACGCCGGCCCAGCGTCGTACCACCACGTGCAGCAGGACCACCGAGGCCACGCCCTCCAGGGCCTGCGGGACCACCAGGGCCCACGGGTGGAAGCCGAGGACCATGGCCGACAGGGCCTGCGGCCACAGGAAGCCGGGCAGTTTGTCCAGGGTGATGGAGCCCGCCGGGTCGAAGGAGCCGTAGAGGAAGGCGACCGGGTTGTCGGTCATGCTGCGTACGGCGCTCGCGTAGAAGGAGTGGTAGGCGCTGTGCCAGATGCCCCAGAAGAAGAGCAGTGCGGCGACGGTGGCGATGCCCGCGAGGATCGGGCGCTCGTAGCGCTGGGTGCGGCTGCGCGCCGGGGCCGGCCGCGGTGGCGGTCCCTCGACAGGGACGAGCGGCTCGGCGCTGACAGGGCTCGGCATCGCGGACGGCCTCCAGGACTCCCGTATCCAGGGCTCCCGGAGCGCCCTGGACTGCTACGGCCTGTAGGACGACTGGATGCCGGGGGACGTCACGTCCGGAATGTCAAGGAACATGCAGGATGTTCGTGAGGATCGGTCATGGAAGCCGTAAGAAACCCGCACCCGGCGTGCCGCGGCCGCGCTCCCTACGTGCGCGGGATGCCGTACGCCCGTTCCACGCGGAGTCGGAGCACCAGGCGGCGGTCGCGGACCATCGCGGCGCGGTAGTCGTCCCAGTCGGGGTGTTCGCCCTGGACGTCGCGGTAGAGCCGGACGAGCTCCTCCACCGTCTCGTCGTGGGGGTCCTGGGCGACCGGTGACAGGTCGGCGGTGCCCTCGGCGACCGTGTAGGCCCAGCGGTCGGTGCTGGTGACGTGGTAGGAGGCGCGGGGGTCGCGGCGCAGGTTGCGGGTCTTCGCGCGGTCGTCGGTGATCGACACGCGCACGGTCCGTTCGTCGGGGTAATAGGCGTGGCTGACGTTGGACAGCTGGGGGCGGCCGTCGCGCTTGAGGGTGACGAGCACCCCGGCGTGGCCTTCGGCGAGCAGCTTCAGAAGTGTGTCCTGGGTCATGACAGGGGCAACCGCGGTGCTCCGGTCCGGCATTCCCGCCGTCACCCGGGGCACACGCGTTCGGGGCGCCCGCACGTCGGCCACCCGGTGTCCCTTCTATAGCGTCCGTCACACCGCACGCGGATGAGCGCGACCGTTCCCCTCTTCCTGCGCGACGATGAGGTCCAGGTCGGACCGCACCGCGGACGACACGACCGGAGGAGAGCGATGGCACAGCTGCGACAGGAAGTCGACCCCGGTGAGGTCGGGCTGGACGCGAAGGCGCTGGACCGCCTCGACCAGCACTTCGCCCACTACGTCGACGAAGGGCGCCTGCCCGGCTACCTGGTGGCCGTGGCGCGCGGCGGCCGGGTCGCCCACCTCACCACCCACGGTTTCCGGGACCGCGCCGCGGGGCTGCCGGTCGAGCCGGACACCATCTGGCGGGTGTACTCCATGACCAAGCCGGTCACGGCGGTCGCGGTCCTGCTGCTGGTCGAGGACGGCCTGCTGTCGCTGGACGACCCGGTCGACCGCTACCTGCCAGAGTTCGCCAACCCTCGCGTGTACGTGAGCGGTTCGGGTGCGGACATGGTGACCAGGCCCGCCGACGGGCCGATCCGGATCCGTCATCTGCTCACCCACACCGCCGGGTTCACCTTCGCCTTCTACCACGCGCACCCGGTGGACGCCCGCTACCGGGAGGCGGGCCTGGAGTTCTCGGTGCCGGCGGGCGCGGACCTCGCCGAGACGACCGCCGTGTACGCGCGCATGCCCCTCCAGTTCGAGCCGGGCACGCAGTGGAACTACTCGGTCGGCTTCAACGTGCTCAGCCGGGTCGTCGAGGTGGTCTCCGGGCAGCGGCTCGACGAGTTCTTCGCGGACCGGCTCTTCCGCCCGCTCGGCATGCCGGACGCGGGCCTGCACATCGTCCCCGAACAGGCGCACCGGCTCTCGGAGTTGTACGGGGAGACGGGCGACGGCGGCATCGAGCCGGTTCCCGGGCTGCCGTTGCGCGGCCGCCCCCGGATGCTGTCCGGCAGCGGCGGCCTCGCGGCGACGGCGTACGACTACCACCGTTTCATGGAGATGCTGCGCCGGGGCGGCGAGCTGGACGGCGTCCGCCTGCTCTCCCCCGCCTCGGTCGCGCTGCTCTCCCGCAACCACCTGCCCGGCGGCGCCGACCTGCGTGCCTTCGGCGCCCCCGCGCACCAGGAACCCGGCAACGACGGCCTGGGCTTCGGCCTCGGCGTCTCGGTCGTGATCGACCCCGCCCGCACCCTCTCGCCGAGCAGCCCCGGCGCCTACGGCTGGACGGGGGCCGCCACCACCGCCTTCTGGGTCGACCCGGCGCACGACCTGACCGTGCAGTTCCACACCCAGCTGCGGCCGAAGACGCTGAAGGTCTTCCCGGAGCTGCGGCGGCTGGCCCACGAGACGATCATGGACTGATCACTGGCTGGGCCCGGGGCCACCCGGTACCTCAGGACCAGTGCGCCACCGCGTCGAGGTGGGGCAGCACGTGGTCCAGCCGCTCCCGCTTGGTGCGCAGGTACGTGATGTTGTTCTCGCACGGCTCGATCAGCAGCGGGACCGTCTCGGCGACCTCTATGCCGTGCCGTACCAGGGACTCACGCTTGCGCGGGTTGTTGGACATCAGGCGTACCGAACGCACCCCGAGGTCCCGGAGCATGCCGGCGGCGACGCCGTAGTCCCGGGCGTCGACCGGCAGGCCGAGCGCGAGGTTCGCCTCGACGGTGTCCAGGCCCTCCGCCTGCAGGGCCATCGCGCGCAGCTTGGCGAGCAGTCCGATGCCGCGGCCCTCGTGCCCGCGCAGGTAGACGACGATCCCGCTGCCCTCGGAGACGACCGCGCGCAGCGCGGCGGCCAACTGGTCGCCGCACTCGCAGTGCTGGGAGCCGAAGGCGTCCCCGGTGAGGCATTCCGAGTGCAGCCGGGTCAGCACCCGCTCGCCGCCGATGTCTCCGTAGACCAGGGCCACTTGCTCGTCACCGCGGTCGTGGTCCAGGTAGCCGATCGCCTGGAATTTCCCGTACACGGTGGGCAGCGGTGCATTGACGACGCGTTCCACGCCCGAACGCCGTGGGGACTTCGTGCCGAGTACGCCGATGTTTTCTGTCATGATCTGATTCCTAAGCAGAGACGAAAGGCCGTGAAAAGATGAGTGGTTCGGGCGCGCGTACGGCGGCGAACGGTCTGTTGCCGGCGGACACTACGGAGGAGGTACGGACCAGGGGGGCGGGCGTTTCAACACAGGTCGCCGTCCTTCCCGTGGGGAGCTTCGAACAGCACGGCCCCTACCTCCCGCTCGCCACCGACACGCTGGTCGCCTGTGCCGTGGCCCGGGAGATCGCCGCCGCGTACCCGGTGCACCTCCTTCCTCCGGTGACCATCTCCTGCTCGCACGAGCACGCGGCCTGGCCCGGGACCGTCAGCATCTCCTCGGTCACCCTGCACGCGGTGGTGAACGACATCGCCGCCTCGCTGCGCCGCTCCGGTGTCGAGGCGCTGGTCGTGGTCAACGGCCACGGCGGCAACTACGTGCTGGGCAACGTCGTGCAGGAGGCGTCCGCACGCGGCGAACGGCTGGCGCTGTACCCGGCCGCGGAGGACTGGGAGACAGCGCTCAGCCGCGCCGGAGTGGAGACCTCGGCGCTCACCGACATGCATGCCGGGGAAATCGAGACGTCCATTCTGCTGCACGCTCATCCCGAATTGGTCCGCCCTGGTCACGAGTCCGCCGATTTCATCGCTGACGACCGTCGTCATCTCCTCACCCTGGGAATGTCCGCCTATACCGAGTCGGGCGTCATCGGCCGCCCTTCCCTGGGATCGGCGGAAAAGGGGAAGGAACTCCTCGCGGGCCTCGTCGACTCCTTCGGGGCGGTTTTCGAACTGCTCGCCCCGGGACGGGAATAGCGCAGCCCGGTGTACCAGCGGAGGACCAGGACCACGAGGCCCGGCAGGGCGGCCACGAAGCTGAGGACACCGTAGACGACGGCGGTGGCGAGCCCGCTGTCCGCGCCGAGGCCGGCCGCCGCGAACGCCCAGGCGGTGACGCCCTCGCGGGGGCCCCAGCCGCCGACGTTCAGTGGCAGGCCCATGGCGACCAGGGCGAGTACGCAGATCGGGACCAGCGCCGCGACGGAGGCGTGGGAGCCGGCCACCCGCGCGGAGACCACGAACATCCCGACGTGCCCGGCGAGGATGACCGCCGAGGACAGGGCGACGCCCGGCCCGTTCTGCGGGGACAGCAGGGCGCGGCGGGCTTCCGCGAGGGTCGAGCGCAGGGCGCCGACGCGCTTGCCCGGGGCCCGGTTCATCCGCAGGGCGACGACGATCGCGCACGCGCCGGCCACGCCGGCCGCCGCCAGCGGGGCGAAGCTGCGGACGTCGTCGCGGACCGGTGAGGGCAGGATCAGCAGGGCGCCCGCGCCGAAGACGGCCAACGCGAGCTGTCCCGCGGCCCGTTCCAGGACGACCGCGCGGACGCCACGCCCGATGTCGCCCTCGCTCTGTCCGTGCCGCACCGCCCGGTGCACGTCGCCGAGCACCCCGCCGGGCAGGGCCGCGTTGAGGAACAGCGCCCGGTAGTAGTCGCCGACGGCGGGTCCGAGCGGCAGCCGCAGACCGAGGCTGCGGGCCACCAACTGCCAGCGCCAGGCGCTCAGCACGGTCGTGACCGCGCCGATCGCCAGGCCCATGAGCAGGGTCGGCGTGTCGATGCGGCGCAGTCCGTCGACGAAGACCCCGGTGCCGAGCCGCCACAGCAGCACCGCGAGGATGGCGACCCCGCCGAGGGTGCCCAGGTGGGTGCGCACGGCACGCAGGTCCGGACGGCGGGGCACGGTCACCGGGGCGACCGGCGCGCTCTCGCGGACCAGGGCGGGGGTGGTCATGCGGTGCCTCCGGTCGGGCGGGCGAGGGCGAGCAGGTCGCTGTGGTGCAGGAGCACCCGCAGTTCACCGGCCGCGTTCGCGGCGAGCCGGTCGGCCAGGTAGGCGTCGGCGCGCTCGGCGAGTTCGGGGCGCTCCTCGACGGCGGCGCCGACCCAGCCGCGCAGCCACTGCTCGGTCAGCGCCTTCTCGGCGGCACCGAGCCGCCAGGGGCTGGGGTGCACCTTCACGGTGGCGCCGCGGTCGGCGAACGCCTCGCAGGCGGCGGTGACCGCGTCCGGGCCGAGCATTCCGCCGCGCCGCTGGTGGGCGTTGAACGCCTCCGCGATCTCCTTGTCCAGCGGGTGGGACGGGGTGAGGTCGACGCGTCCGGCGACGGACAGGGTCAGCAGCGCGGGGCAGCCGGCCCCGGCACAGGCCTCGGCGAGGATGTCGACCTCCTCGCGGGTGAGCACGTCGAGCAGGGCGGAGGCGGTCACCAGCGAGGCGCCCCTGAGGGCGTCGGGGGTGAGCCGGGCGACGTCGCCGCGCCGGGTCTCCACGGTGACCCGGCTGCCGTCGGCGGCGGCCCGGGGCGAGGCGACGGCGGCGAAGTGCAGCAGGTAGGGGTCGCGGTCGTGCAGGATCCAGTGCTGGGCGCCGTCCAGGCGGGGCGCCAGCCAGCGGCCCATCGAGCCGGTGCCGCAGCCCAGGTCGTGCACGACGATCCCGCCCGTCCTGCCGGGGAGGTTGGCCAGGCGGATCCGCAACGGGTCCAGCAGATCGTGCGCCCGGGCCGCCGCGTCGGCGCCCTCCCGCAGCTGAAGCCACTCGGGCGCGTACCGCGGCGGCTCCTCGGGGTCGGTCTCGCGCAGTCGCAGGGTGGCCCGCTCGCCCGGCCGGGTGACGGGGCCGGCGCCCGGGATCACCTCGGCACGCACGGGGTCCTCGGAGGCAGCCGCGTCCATTCGCTCTCGTCCCACCCCTGCATCCGTGACATCCGCGGGCCCCGGCTGCGCGGGGATCGCGCCGACCGGGGTAGTGGTCGTGGTCTCGCCGGTGGTCATGCCGCCCTCCGGGGTTCGTCGGGGAGCCGCAGCAGGACTCCGGCCAGGCTGCGGGCGGTGGTCGCCCAGCCGTCGAGGGCCGCCCGCCGGCCGCGCGCGGCGGCCTTCAGGCGGCGCCGCACGTCCGCCTCGCCGAACCAGCCGCGCAGTTCGGCGGCGAGCGCGGCGGGGTCCTCCGGCGGCACCAGGATGCCGGGCACCCCGCCGTCGGGGGCGCGGCCGACCGCCTCGGGCAGGCCGCCGACGTCGGTGGCGAGCACCGGGATGCCCCGGGCGAGGGCCTCGGTGACCGCCATGCCGTAGGTCTCGGCGTACGAGGTGAGGACCATCAGGTCCGCGGCCGCGTAGCTGGCGTCCAGGTCGGCGCCGGAGCGCGGGCCCGCCAGGTGCAGCCGGTCCGTCAGCCCGTGCCGCGCGATGAGGGACCGCAGGTGGGCGACGTACTCGGGGTCCTGGTTGAGGCCGCCGACGCAGGTGCAGGTCCACGGCAGGTCCCGGACCGCGGCGAGGGCCTCCACCAGCCGGTGCTGGCCCTTGCGGGGGGTGACGGCGGCGACGCACACCAGGTGCGAGACGCCGTCGGTGCCGCCGGCCAGGGGGGCGATGTCGGCGCCCGGCGCGGCGACGTGGACGCGGTCGGGGGCCAGCCCGTGGTGCGAGACCAGCCGTCGTACCGCCCAGTCGCTGGTCGCGATCACCGCCGGTACGGCGCGCAGCACCGCGCGTTCCCGGGCGTCCAGGTCGGCGGCCACCGCCCGGTCGAGGCCGGTCTCGTCACCGAGCGGCAGGTGCACCAGGACGGCGAGCCGCAGCCGGTCCGCCTCGGGGACGACGATCTCCGGTACGCCGCAGGCGACCAGGCCGTCCAGCAGGACGACCGCGCCGTCGGGCAGTTCCCGCAGGGTGCGGGCGAGGCCGTCGCGGGCGGCCTGCTCGGGGCGGGGCCAGGAGCCGGCCACCGCGTGCCGGGTGACCTGCCAGCCGAAGCCGGGCAGGTCCAGGCAGACCCGCCGGTCGTAGGCGTTGCCGCCGCTCGGCTGGGCCGGGTCGTCGACGCCGCCCGGCATGAGGAAGTGCACGGTGCGCAGGGACATGGGGAGGATCCCGATGTTCGCGGGGGCGGTCTGGCCCGGGAGGTCGGCGGTGGCCGCGCGCTGCGCGGGCACGTAGGTGAGGGCCGGCGGGCGGCCGATGGCCATGTCGGTCACAGGGCACGCTCGTAACTCGCCCAGGCGACGTGGGACTCGTGGAGGGTGACGGTCAGTCCGGCGAGGCCCTTGGCGCCCTCGCCGAGGGCGCCCTTCTCGATGCGTTCGGCGAGCCGGTCCGCGATGACCTTGGCGAGGAACTCCGTGGAGGTGTTGATCCCGGCGAAGTCCGGCTCGTTGTCGAGGTTTCTGTAGTTCAGCTCACTGACCACGGCGCCCAGTTCCTGGGTGGCGAGACCGATGTCGACGACGATGTTGTCGTCGTCCAGCTGTTCACGGCGGAAGGTGGCGTCCACGAGGAACGTGGCACCGTGCAGTCGCTGCGCGGGCCCGAACACCTCGCCGTGGAAACTGTGAGCGATCATGATGTGATCGCGGACGGTGATGCTGAACAACGGACGACCCTCCAGGTGCGGCGCGTCTGGTCCCCCGGCGGAACCCTGCCGGGGGACCCACTAATACGGCTCTCGACTTCCCCGTGTTCAGTCCACTCTCACTCTTTTCTCAGGTCAGGACCTCTTGGGGGCCGCATTGGACACCGCGTCAGCCTGCCTCGCCGTAGCTGACCCGGTGACAGAGGGCCGGGATCTCGCCGGAGGCGAGCCTCGGGAGCACCTCGGGCAGCTCCTCGAACGCGCTTTCGCCGGTGATGAGGGCGTCCAGGGCCGGGTCGCCCAGCAGGTCCAGGGCGAGGGCGAGGCGGTCGGCGTAGCCGCGGCCGGCCCGCGCGGCCGGGGAGACGGTGCCGACCTGGCTGCTGCGCACGGTGAGGCGGCGGGAGTGGAAGGCCTCGCCGAGCGGCAGGGCGACGCGCCGGTCGCCGTACCAGCTCAGTTCGATGACCGTGCCCTCCGGGGCGAGGAGTTCCAGGGCGCGGGTGAGGCCCTGTTCGGTGGCGCTGGCGTGCACGACCAGGTCGCAGTCGCCGAGGGCGTCCTCGGGGGCCGCGAAGCCGACGCCGAGCGCCTCGGCCGTCCCGGCGCGGGCCGGATCGGCGTCGACCAGTTGGAGCCGTACGCCGGGGAAGCGGGCGAGCAGGGCGGCGACCGAGCAGCCGATCATGCCGCCGCCGACCACCGCGATCCGGTCGCCGACCAGGGGCGCGGCGTCCCAGAGGGCGTTCACGGCGGTCTCGATCGTGCCCGCGAGCACCGCACGCGCCGGTGGTACGTGCTCCGGTACCACCGTCACCGCGCTCACCGGTACGACGTAACGCGTCTGATGCGGGTACAGGCAGAACACCGTACGCCCGATCAGCGGAGCGGGGCCCTCCTCCACGACGCCGACGCTGAGGTAGCCGTACTTCACCGGCCCGGGGAACTCGCCCTCCTGGAAGGGCGCCCGCATCACCGCGCGTTGGCTCTCCGGGACACCCCCGCGGAACACCAGGGTCTCGGTGCCCCTGCTGACTCCGGAGTACAGCGCGCGGACCAGCACCTCGCCCTCGGAGGGCGCCGCGAGGGTGACGTCACGCAGCTCTCCGTGGCCCGGAGAGCGGAGCCAGAACGCG
Source organism: Streptomyces sp. NPDC021562 (assembly GCF_040640875.1). NCBI lineage: Bacteria > Bacillati > Actinomycetota > Actinomycetes > Kitasatosporales > Streptomycetaceae > Streptomyces > Streptomyces sp. NPDC021562. The sequence continues at coordinate 25,467 of NZ_JBFACN010000043.1, read as the reverse complement.
CGGGCCGAGCGGTTCATCGGCATCCTCCTGAACGATCGGGAAGTTGTTCACGTACCGAGGTGTGCACAGCTAACACGTGCACAGGCCGCGCACAGTACGCGGCGTTGATCGACTCTGTCACTCGGCCGGAGGACGTGCGGTGGCCCTGAACAACACTTACGAAGCCAGGCTGGTCCAGCAGGAGACCGCGGTGGGAGCGGGCGTGCAGATCCTGTTGCTGGCGCTGCTGGGCTCCGCGATCGGCATGGGGCCGGCGGGCTGGCTGACGGGCCTCGCGTTCGCGACGGCCACCTGGGCGGTCCTCTCCCGGGCCCTGCACCGCACCCGGCCGCGTTCCTTCGGCCCCGCCAATCGGGTCACCCTCGGCCGCGCGATCCTTGTGGGCGGGGTGACGGCTCTGGTCGCCGACTCCTTCGAGAGCTCCCCGCCGGTCACCCTCCTTGTCGGCCTGACCGCCGTGGCGTTGATCCTCGACGGCGTCGACGGCAAGGTGGCCCGCCGCACCGGCACGTCGACCGCGCTGGGCGCCCGCTTCGACATGGAGGTCGACGCGTTCCTGATCCTGGTGCTGAGCGTGTACGTCTCCACGCGGCTCGGTCCCTGGGTGCTGCTGATCGGCGCCATGCGCTACGTGTTCGTCGCGGCGGCGAAACTCGCCCCCTGGCTGAACGCGCCGCTGCCGCCGTCGATGGCCCGCAAGACGGTCGCCGCGATGCAGGGCATATGCCTGCTGCTGGCGGGCGCGGACCTGCTGCCGTACGCGGGCGACCTGGCCGTGGTGCTGCTGGCGCTGGGCTCCCTGGTGTGGTCCTTCGGCCGCGACGTGGCCTGGCTGTGGCGCAACGAGCGGCGTACGGCGGCCGAGGCGGCGGCCGGGGCCGAGGAGACCGACACGACGGTGGCGGCGCTGGAGCGGGAGCTGCTGGAGCTGGCGGTGCGGTAGTCGCGCGGCACGACGGAGGGGCCCGGACCGGGGGATGGTCCGGGCCCCTTCTCGCGCCCGTGGGTTACGAGCGGGCGCCGCGCGTCCGTACGAACGTGAACGCCGCGGCCGCCAGGCCCAGGGCGCCTACGACCAGGCCCGCGATGCCGAGGCCGCGGGCGGTGGAGTCACTGGCGTCGGCGGACGCGGTGGTCGCCTTGGCGCTGCCGCTCTTCGCCGCGGGCGCCGCCGAGGCCGCCGCGTCGTCGGCGGCCGTCAGCTTGAGGGTGGGCGCGGGGTTCTCCGGCTCGTCACCGCCGTTCTGGGGCACCTCGATCCAGCGGACGACCTTGCCGTCGGAGTAGGTCTGCAGGGTCTTGAAGGTCAGCTGGTCGGTGTCCTCGGGCAGTTGGCCGAACGCGACGTCGAAGTCCTGGTACTGGCCGGGTCCGATCTTGCCGCCGGTCCAGGTGATCTCGGAGGCGGCCTCGGTGATGGTGCCGTCGTCGGTCTTGACGGGGTTCTTGAGCTTGGCGGTGGTGACCTTGGCGGTCCAGCCGGCCTGCGGGGTCACGAGGACGCCGAGCACCGGATGGTCGGTGGGCAGGACGACCTCGACCTTGGTGGTGGAGGCGGTGTCCTCCTCGTTGGGCACCCGGAAGGTCAGGACGCCGTCGGTGGCGCCCTTGGCGTAGCTCTCGGGGTGGACGGTGACGTGCGCGGACGCGGCACCGGCGGCGGCGAGGACCGAGGCGGCCGTGAGTGCGGTGACGGTGGCGGCACGGCGCAGGGCGGCGCGGGGTGTGGACATGAGTGAGTGGATCTCCGTACGAAGGAAGGGAAAAGGAAGCGAAGGGGCGGCTGGTGCGGTGTCAGACCGCGTACGGGATCGCGCTCGGCGGCCCACGCCGGCTCACCGCGTGCCGCAGGGTGAGCAGCCGGGGGCGGACGGGACGGGCGGGAGCGGGCAGGGGGCCGCCGGCCGGCGCGGGCAGCGGGGCGTCGTGCCACCAGGCCACGAGGCCGGGGACGAGGGCGGCCGTGCGGCGCAGCAGCGACCACAGGGCGGCCTCGCCCCGCCGCAGCCACCAGGAGGCGGCCAGCGCGGCGAGCACGTGGGCGAGAGTGGCGTGCGCGGTCAGGAGGTGCGCGTGCTGCGCCGTCGTGGCGGCCATGGCGTGACCGTGCGGCGGCATGCTCATGGGCATGCCGGCCATGGGGGCGGGGTGCGCCGCGTCGAAGCCGACGTGCAGACCGCCCTGGGTCAGGAGCATGCCGGCGCCGATCTCGGGCAGTCCGCGCTCCCGTCCGGCGAGGGCGCGGCCGACGGCGAAGACCGTGCCGAAGGCCGCGAGGTCGGCCCAGAGCGGCGGCATGTCTCCCATGGCGAGGCCGTGACCGGCGGCGGCCAGGAGTACGCACACCGCGGCGAACACCGCGGCACGCAGGCTCCGTACCGCCGGCGACGCACTCATGGTGAGCGATCCTCCCACGCCAGGGTGATACGCACGGCGCACACACCCCGTTCAGCCCCAAGACAACGTGAGGGGCGGCGCCCCTCAGGCGCGCGGGGGGTCGGCACCCCTCAGACGCGGAAGGGACGGCGCCCCTCAGATTCGCAGGGACGGCACCCCTGAGGCGCGCAGGGATGGCGGCACCCCTCAGGCGCGCAGGGATGGCGGCACCCCTCAGGCGCGCAGGGACGGCGCCCCTCACGCGCGCACGGGTGGCGGCGTCCCTCAGGCGCGCGGGAGTGGTGGCGCCCCTTAGGGGCGCGGGGAACTGCGCGACCAGCCCCCGCGCACCCGCACCCGGGACCGGGCCGTCGCCACCCCTCCCGCCCTCGGCAACAGCACCACCGCCACAGCGGTCACCCCGGCCAGCACCACCCACGGCACCGCCGGCGGCAGCCACGCCGCGTCCAGAAGCGTGCCGGTCCCCGCGCTGCCGAGCAGGACGATCAACCCCGATACCGAGGAGAGCGCACCGGTGCAGAGGCCGAGGCGGCCGTCCTCGGCGAGGTCGGGCACCCAGGCGCGGGCGACGGGGGCGACGAGCATCTGGCCGAGGGTGAGCAGGACGACCAGCAGGGCGGCGGGGCAGCGGGCTCACGCGGATTTCCGTGCCGTGCGGGCGCCTTCGGCGGACGCGGCCGCGGCCACGGCCAGCGCGCCCAGCAGGGCGAGTACGGCGGCGGGGGCGAGGACCGCCCAGGGGGCGCGCTCGGCGTACGGCTGGTTCTCGGCGAGGAGCCGGCCCCATTCCGGGGACGGCGGCTGGGCGCCGAGGCCGAGGAAGCCGAGCGAGGCGAGGGCGAGGGCGACGCCGGGGAGCCGGAGCAGTGCGTGCCGGAGGACGGGCGGCAGGACGGCGGGCAGCAGGCCACGGCGGAGCAGGTACCGGCGGCTCGCGCCGAGGGCCGCGGTGGCGGTGACGTGCAGGGTGGCGCGTTCCTGCCGGAGCAGCGCGGCGGTGTGGGCGGCGAGCGGCGCCCAGGCGACGGCGGCGACGGCGAGGGCAGCGGTGCCGGGTCCGCCGCCGGCGACCGCCGTGACCAGCAGTGCGGCCAGGACGGGCGGGACGGCGTTGACGGTGTCGACGAGCGGTCCCGAGAACCTGGGCAGCAGCCCGAGGAGCACTCCGGTGAGCAGGGCGGCGGCGCTGATCGCCAGGGCGAGCAGCAGGGTGTCGAGGGCGCCGTGCGCCACCCGGGCCAGCAGGTCGCGGCCGAGCGCGTCGGTCCCGAACGGGTGCCCGGGGGAAGGGGGTCGGAGCCGTTCGGCGGTGTCGAGGGCCAGGGGGTCGCGGGGCAGTCCGGTGACGACGACCGCGAGGAGTACGGCGGCCAGGGTGACCGGGGCGGCCCGGCGGGCGGGTGGCACGGGCCGGTGCAGGGCGGGCAGCGCTCCGTCGCGCAGGGCGGGTCCGACGAGCAGGCGTACCAGGGGACGGATGGCGAGCGCGGTGGCCGTGGCGAGCAGCAGGAGGGCCAGGGTGCCGGCCTGGAGGACGGGCAGGTCCTGGGCGAGGGCGGCCTGGAGGGTGGTGCGGCCGAGTCCCGGGATGTCGAAGACCTGCTCCACGGCGACGGCTCCGCCGGTGAGGCCGACGACGAACAGGCCGAGGTTGGGCAGGAGTCCGGGCAGGGAGCGCCGCAGCGCCTGGCGTGCGACGCGGTGCCGGGGTATGCCGCGGGCGGCCGCGGCCCTGGCCCAGGGTTCGGCGAGGGCGCCTGGCAGCAGGTCGTCGAGGAGCCGGCCGAGGACGGCGCCCGCGGGCAGGCCGAGGGCCAGGGCGGGCAGCAGCGTCCACCGGGGGCCGTACCAGCCGAGGGCGGGCAGCCAGCCGAGCTGGACGCCGACGACGGTGGCGAGGACGGAGGCGGTGAGGAACTCGGGCAGCGTGGCGAGCACGGCGGAGCCGGTGCCGCCGGAGCGCCGGGTGCCGCCGGTCCGCAGCGTGCGGGCGCACACCAGGGAGGCGGTGCAGACGGCGATCGCGAGGGCGACCGTCATCAGCAGCAGGGAGGCGCCGAGCGCCTGGAGGACGGCCGGTGTCACCTCCCCGCCGGAGATCCACGACCGTCCGGCGTCACCGTGCGCCAGCCCGCCCGCCCAGCCGGCGAGGAGGTGGAACGGGCCTTTGTCCAGGCCGAGTCGGGTACGGATGTCGGCGAGCACCTCGGGCGTGGGGTCGCGGTCCTGGGAGCGCGCCTTGAGGACGGTGAGCGCCGGGTCGCTGCCCGCGAGCCAGGGCAGTACCCCGATCCCGCACACCAGGGCGATCGCGAGCGCGGCCCGCCACAGCAGGGTGGGCATGGGTCAGCGCCGCGTCCCGGTCCCGACGAGGACCCGCTCGTACGGGTCGAGGCGCACACCCTTGACCCCGGCGCCGACGCCGGTGATCATACGCTGGTGGACCAGCGGGACGACGGCGTCGGTCCCGAGGATCCGCGCCTCGGCGGCCAGCGCCGCGTGCTGCCGCTTCCCGGTGTCGGCGGTGGCCTCCGCCTCGGCCACGGCCCGGTCGACCCCGGTGTCGCAGAGCCGGGCGATGTTGTATCCGCCGTCGCAGGTGTGGTCGGAGGCGAGGACGGCGACCGGGTCGCCGGTGTCCACGAGGGTGTTGCGGGCGAGGACGAACGCGTCGAACTTCCCGGCGAGGGCGTCGCCCTCCAGCCGTGAGTAGTCGCGTACGACGAGCCTGACGGCGAACCCCGCCTTCTCCAGCTGCTGCTTCAGCACCTGGGCCACCTCGGGGAGTTCGGGCCGGTTGTCGTAGGTGGCGAGGGTGACGGCGGTGCCGTCGGGCCGCTTCGCCTCCGCGCGCCCCACAGGCTGGACGCGCCCCGCCGCGGCCCAGGTCACGGCGGGCCCGTAGATCCCGGATCCGGCGTCGGCGTGTCCCTCGTACACGCCCTTGGCGAGTGCGGAGGTGTCGACGGCGGCGCGGGCGGCGGCCCGCAGTCCGGCGCTCGCGAAGGGACCGGATGCGGAGTTGAGGAGGAGGCTGGTGGTGCGGGTGGTGGCGGTCTCGCGCCGGGTGTCCGCGTCCAGGGTGGCGGCCTGGGCCACCGGGATCGCCTCGGCGATGTCGGCGTCGCCGGTGCGCAGGGCGTTGGCGCGGGCGGTGCCGTCGGCGACGAAGCGGACGTCGAGGCCGGCGGCCTGGGCGCGGCCGCCCCAGTGGTCGTCGTACCGGTCGAGGGTGGCGGCGGTGGAGCCGGTGACCTTGGTGAGTTCGAAGGGGCCGGTGCCGGTGCCGACCGGGTCGACGCCGCCCTTCGCCCGGTAGGCCTTCGGGGCGAGGACGGCGAGGCCGGGGCTGGACAGCCGCAGCGGGAGTACGGGGTCGGGCGCCCGGGTGGTGACGCGCACCGCGTGGTCGCCCTCGGCCTCGGCGGTGAGGGTGACGCCGGTCAGGGCGGCCGGGGCGGGCTTCGCCCGGGTGGCGTGGGTGAGGGCGGCGGCGACGGCGGCCGGGGTGACGTCGGTGCCGTCCTGGAACTCGGCCTCGCGCAGGGTGAACACCCACCTCCGGGGCCCCTCCCTGCGCCAGGACTCGGCGAGGGCGGGTGCGGCGGTGCCGTTGGCGTCGAGCGAGGTCAGCCCTTCGGTGACGCCGAGGCGGGTGAGGATCGTGGCGTCGGCACCGTACGGCGAGAGGCGTTCGGCGGGCGGGAAGGCGAGGGCGACCCGGAGCCGGGTGCCGTCGCCGCCCGCCTTGCCTTCGGTCGGACCGGCGCCGGATTCGGCGAAGCAGCCGGTGAGCAGCGGGGTGAGCAACAGGACGATGAGCAGCCGGGGACGGCGCGTGGGGCGCGGGAGCGACATGTTCCTCGGTTCGGTGCGAGAGGGGGCGCGGACGAAGACGATCACCACACTACATGACAATCATTTTCATTACGCCGACGCGTGACCGCTCACGCCCACTCGCGCCATCGGCACCTCGACGTGCACGATCCCCTGCCCGCCGCCCGGCTCCTCGCGCTCGTCGAGCACGACCTTCCCGAGCGACCGCCAGAACGCCTCGGCGCCGGGCACGGCGGGGTCGGTGTGCAGGTACACGGCCCGGTACCCGCCGTCGGCGACGGCGAACTCGACCAGTTCGGCGACCAGTCGACGGGCGATTCCGTGCCGCCGGAACTCCGGCCGCACGTACACCCGCCGCAGCTGAGCGGTCTCCCCCGACGGGTACCGCTCGGCCAGCTCCCGCGGGTTGGGCGGATGGGCGGGGCCCCGCGAGTCGAGCGCCCCGGTACCGACCACCCGCCCGCCGCCGTCGACGGCTACCAGCAGCGCGTGCCGAGGGGAGGCGAGGTAGGCCGCTTCGGGATCGACGATGTCCCCGTGCCACCGGGGCACGTAGCCGGTCCCGAAGTCCCGGTAGACGGTGTCGAGCATGACGGCCCGCGCGCCGTCGAGGTCATCGGGGGCCGCCACCCTGATGCTGATGCCATGCACCTGCACATCATATGCATTAACCGATCGTTTCACTAGGAGTTGAGCCCATGCTCCTGCAATGAGCGATCTTGGTCGGCAGGCCGTGCGAGTGACCGTTGATCTTGTTCCCGACGGTCTCTGGGAGCGGGTGACTCCGTTGCTGCCACCCACTCCCGAGCGCCGTCAACGCTTCCCGGGAAGCCTGCACACCGAGTTGCGGCGAGCGAACCTGTTGGATCTGGATGACTGCGCCGTCGACGGCCCACGTGTCCGGGCCCTGCAGGAGGGACCATGTCGTCTCCCCCGCCCGTCGACAGCGGCCATCGTGGCTCCAATTGTGATCGTCGACCGGCACTGCGTCCCGCTGGCCGTCACGCGCACCGAGAGCAGCCGCCACGACGCCCAGCAACTACCGCTGCCGTTCCGCGCTCATCATCCCGAGGGCGACCGCCCTCCAATAGCGCAAGCTCTTGGCCAAGCAGATCAAAGAACTGCTGGATTTCCACTCCCGCGGTCGTGGCATTGACGCCGTGGGATCGGCGTCAAGACTGGAGCCAGGGTGTAGACCGAAGTTGGGATGGCAGGGTTCCCGACCACCGGTCACCTCGTCACGTACACAGGTCGCATCCTTAAATACTCCAGCTGTAGATCGTGACCTTGTTGACGGGCGTGACTGAGTGCGCTGGCTGGCTACTGGGGGGCTCAGCTGGCCGATGTGCGTGTTGTGCCGAGGGGCCTGGGGCGTCGGGCCGTTCTTGAGTCCGTCGGGACGGCAGCAGTGGGCCCCGCGCCCCAGGTGTCGGTGGCTACACGTACGGTCTGCGCATGACTGATCAGTGGTGGGTGGGCGTGCGTGAGCGGGTCGAGGCGGCGGGTGCTGGGCCTTTTGGCAGCAAGGTGTTCGGGGCATTGGGACACCGATGGATCGTGGAGGACCCGCTTACCCAGGGCGAGCTTGCCGAACTTGAGGCTCAGACGGGCGTGCGGCTGCCAGAGGAGTACCGGGCCTTCCTGCTCCACGTCGGCGCGGGCGGCGCCGGCCCCGCGTACGGCCTTTTCCCGGTTCGGCGCGTGCAAGGCCGCTGGCGTTGGGAAGGCGACGGCGCGGACCTGGCCGACCTGTCGAGGCTTGCCGAGCCGTTTCCCGACCAGGGCCCGGACCCGAAGCTGCTCGACGACCTTCTTGCCCAACGCCCCGAGGAAGAGGACTTCGACGACATCGAGGACTTCGACGGCGCCATCGAGGCGTGGGACGAGCGGTGGGAAGCCGTCATGTTCGCGCCGGAGCGCACCGTCGGCGCCATCGTGATCTCCCACCTGGGTTGCGCCCAGAGAGAATGGCTGATCACCAGCGGCAGCCACCGTGGCATGATCTGGTCGGACTGCCGGGTGGACGACGTAGACCTCGCCCCGCTGCTCGATGACGACGGTGCGCCGGTGACGTTCGCCCGCTGGTACACCGACTGGCTGGAGAAAGCCGAGCGCACAGCCCTGTCGGCACCGTAGGCCTCTGCTGTTGGGCGTTGCGGTTGTCGAACGGGCTAAGTAGGGCCCTCAGCCACAGTGGCGCCGGTACGGAAACGCGTGCGGCCACCGATGATCATCGTGAGTTGTGTGGACTAACGACGAGACGGTGGCCGCAGGTCACAGCATAGATCCGGCCCGATGGCGGGAGGCGTTCGAGGGCCTGATGGGGCGGATCGCGGGACGGTTCGCCCGGGTTGAACCCCGCCTGCGAGCCGGGCGGTTGGTGTTGGGCCCGCTGTCGGACCTGCCTCGCAAGAACTGCTGGACCATCGCGGAGTGGGCCGGGGAGGCCAGCCTGCGCGGCATGCAGCACCTGCTGTGCCGGGCGGTCTGGGACGCCGATGCCATCCGTGACGACGTGCGCGAGTACGTCGTCGAGCACCTCCGTGACGAGGCCGCGGTGCTGGTCGTCGACGAGACCGGCGACGTGAGGAAGGGCACCCGCACCGTCGGGGTCCAGCGCCAGTACACCGGCACGGCCGGACGGATCGAGAACGCCCAGGTCGCGGTCTACCTCGTCTACGCGGGCGAGCGGGCGCACGCAGCGGTGGACCGGGAGCTGTACCTCCCACGGTCCTGGACGTGCGACCCGGAACGCTCCCGGGCCGCCGGGCTCGGCGGGGACACCGCCTTCGCGACCAAGCCGGATCTGGCCCGCACGATGATCGAACGGTTCCTGGACACCGGACACCGCGTGGGCTGGGTGACCGGGGACGAGGTCTACGGCAGCAACCCGGCACTGCGGGCGGCTTTGGAGGAACGCGGCATCGGCTATGTCCTCGCGGTGGCGTGCTCGGCCGAAGTCGCGACTCAAGGAGGTAAGTTCCGGGCAGACGTCCTGGTCAAGCGGCTACCTAAGCGGGCCTGGCAGAAGCTGTCGGCCGGACACGGAGCGAAGGGGCACCGCTTCTACGACTGGGCGGTCATCGATCTGGCCGGCACCGACCCGGGTCACCACCAGCTGCTGATCCGCCGTAACCGTGCCACCGGCAAACGGGCCTACTACTGGTGCTTCTCACCCCAGCCGGTGCCGCTGAGCAAGCTGGTGCGGGTCGCCGGACGTCTCCCCCGCCTGCCCACCCCCGCAGCGGATGACACCGCACGGGACGGCGGGCGCGGACTCCTCCTCGTCGATGCCCTGGCCGACCGGTGGGGCTGGAGTCCTCGCGCCGACGGCGGTCCCGGCAAGACGGTGTGGGCGGAGTGCGCCGTGTGAGCGTCGCTGCCTGCGGCGCAGGTCAGACCATGCCGACGCCGTTCGAGTACGACTTCATGTTGTAGATTCCGAAGCCGTTCTCCACGGGATCGCCGGCGTTGTTGACGCAGTGCAGGATGCCGCCGCCGCCCGCGCCGTTGAGGCAGACGGTCATCAGCGAGGTGAAGACGACGCCTGGGGTGTCGGGGACCTCGTAGGCGCGGTCGGTGTAGATGTTCGCGTTGAGGTCGAAGTAGGCGTAGCTGCCCAGGCCCCAGGCGTGGTGCTCGGTGACGTGGTCGCCGACCTTGTAGGCGGCGAAGCCGTTGGTGTTGCCGTGTCTCCAGGCCGACTGCGTCGGGACGTCGTACGGGTGCTCGTTCTGGAAGAAGTAGGTGCGGCCGTGGTTGCCGTTCCAGAGCACCTCGTAGTTCTGGTGGTGCTCGACGAACAGGCCGTAGGTGGTGACCCGGTCGCCGTTGACGAGGAAGCCGACGCCCGCAGGGTTGACCGACCAGCCGACCGTGCCGTCGAGGCCGTGGTCGGCGCGCCAGGCCCAGACGTGGTCGACGATCACGTCGTTGCTGTCGATCTGGATGCTGACCCGGGTGCCGCCGGGGACGGCGCCGCCGATGCGCGGGAAGACGTCGAAGAGCGCGGTGGGGCGGTGCGCGTGGTTCCTGCGGCTGTGGCCGTCGCCTACGCGCAGCAGCACGGGGGAATCGGCGGAGGCGGCCTCGAGGATCACGCCGGCCACGGAGACGTCACCGATGTCGGCGACCTCGATGAGCGAGTTGCCCTTGACGGCCTGGAGGGTGGGCAGGCCGAGGCCGAGCACGACGGTGCCGGGCCGGGACATCCGCAGAGGTGCGGACAGCGGGTAGATGCCCGGGGTGAGCAGGAGGTGCTTGCCATGGGCGAGCGCCGCGTTGATGCTCGCGGCGGAGTCTCCCGGCCGGGCGACGTGGAACTCGGTCAGCGGGATGCTGTGGCCGGCGGCCGGCCCGGCGGCCCAGGAGGTGCCGGTGCTGTCGCGGCGCAGCGCGGGCACGAAGACGTGGTAGGCCCCGCGTCGGTCGACGGTCAGGAACGGCTTCTCCCGGACCACCGGGGTGCGGTCGACGGTCGTGTACGGCGGGGTCGGGAAGGAAGTGGCGGGTGCGCCCTGGACGCCGACGAAGACCATGTTCCAGTTGGCGCCGGTCCAGCTGCCGATGGTGTCGTTGCGGGACAGCCACTGCTGCTGCGAGCCGGAGTTGATCTGACCGTCCACCACGCTGTCGGCCAGGAAGCCGCCGCTGGACCAGCCGTTGCCGGGCGGGCTCGGCATGAGGACCATGTTGCCCTTGACGTGGACGCGGCGCATCGGGCCGGCCTGGGCGACGGCCCAGCGCTCCAGCCCGTCGGTCGGGACGATGGTCAGGTTCTCGGCGGCCCGCCAGAAGTCCTGGGTGCCATTGCCGCCGAACCACTGGGCGTCGACGGTGACATGGCCGTTGATGACGACGTCCTCGGGGCTGGCGCCGAGCCCCAGTACGTGGGTGTAGAAGCCGACGTTGATCTCGACGTTGTACGTGCCCGGCTTGAACGCCAGGGCGTACCGCTCGGTGCCGAACTGGTTGGACTGCTGGACGGCGAACACGGCGTCGATCTGTGCCTGGATCGCCTCGTCACCCATCGACGTGTCGAAGACCAGGACGTTCGGCCCCAGACCGACCGTACCGTGGCCGGCGTCGCCGTGGCCGCCCGCCCCGGCGGAGACGGAGGACGACGCGAAGGCGGATCCTGCGGTTGCGTCGGCCAGCGGCACCGCTGCGGCAGCGGCCGCGGCCCCACGGAGCACGGCACGGCGAGAGGGAATCACGGACACGGCTCTCCCTGAAGGTGGTGGGCAAACGGGACGCGGCTGGTCCCCAACCGCGAGAGAGCGCTCTCAGCCACGGAGTGAATCATCGCCAATAAGCAGCGTCAATAAGTCTGCACCAATAACAGGGCGTCCCTGCGTGGCGAGTTGGCGCGTCAGCAGGCCGGTGCCCGCCCCGCGCCTGGCTGGACGCGCGGAACCCGCAGCCGCGAAACTGGTTCCCACCACAAGGAAGAACGAGGACCACTTCGGTCGCGTGACGGGGCGGGGCGCGAACCAGGTGCCGGACGTATGACGGATCGCGGGGCGCTACGAGCTGTTGGAGCAGTTCAGCCACGGCGGCATGGGGGACGTGTGGCGGGGGTACGACGGCGTACTGGACCGGCCGGTCGCCGTGAAGCTGATCCGCCCGCAGGCGGTGACGTCCCCGCACATGGCAGAGGAGTTCGAGAAGCGATTCCGGCGCGAGGCGCGGATCACCGCACGGATCCAGCACCCCGGCGTACCGCAGGTGTACGACGCGGTGCTCGACAAGTCGTACGAGCAGTTGTTCCTGGTGATGGAGCTGGTCGACGGCGTGCCGCTGACCGTGTATGTGCACCCGGAACAGCCGCTCCCCGTCAGCTGGGCGGTGGCCGTCGCGGCGCAGGTCGCGACGGTGCTGTCGTACGCGCACGACGTGCCCGTGGTGCACCGGGACCTCAAGCCGGGCACCATCCTCGTCGCGCGGGACGGCACCGTGAAGGTGCTCGACTTCGGTGTCGCCGCCATCCTCCAGACCGACGTCACCAAGCTGACCGCGACCGGCAGCCCCATCGGGACGCACCAGTACATGGCGCCGGAGCAGGTGCGCGGCGGACGGGTTACGCCGCGCACCGACCTGTACGCGCTGGGGTGCGTGCTGCACGAGCCGCTGTGCGGGCCGCCGCTGTTCGCCGGGGCCAGCGAGTGGCAGCTGATGACGCAGCACGTGAACGCCACCCCGACACCCCTGCGCCAGCTGCGGGCCGAGGTGCCGGCAGAGCTGGAGACCCTGGTCCTGCACCTGCTCCACAAGGCGCCCGAGGCGCGTCCGGCGGACGTGCAGGAGGTGTACGAGCGGTTGCGGCCCTTGCTGCCCGCGCCCGGTGAGGAGCCGACGCCGCAGGAGGCGGGGCTCGCGGGGGGCACCCGTCCCGACAGGGATCTTCCGGCGCCCGTACGCGCCCCGCTCACGCGCCGGTACCGCAGGCACGCCGCCGACGGCGTCCGCCGCCGGGCCAGATGTGCCGCCCGCCGTTCCGGCGGGCTAGCGGATGGTCTGCAACAGCTGGCCGGTAGCTGTGACGGTCCAGAAGGACCATCCGTTGCGGTTCGGATTCACCCGCGGGTTGAGGGCCTGTACTACAGCGACTGCCGCTCCGCTGGGACTCTCGTATTCGCCTCGACCGGGACCGGAGGGGATGGTCACGGTTCGCGATGAAGGGTCGTAGTAGGCACTGGTGCGTCGGCCTTCGTAGATCGCGTGAATCTCGACGCCCTGTTCGGTACGAAGCTCCTGAACAGCGGGGCCGACAAGGGTGGGTGCGGTGATGTCCTCGGCGATCACCTCCTCATCGGCGGGGGGCTCGTCGAAGTCACGGTGGGTGTCCTGTCCGGCGTAGGCCGGAAGTCCCAGGAGTCGGTTGAGAACGTTGGCGAGCAAACGCCGGCGTGCTGCCAGGAAGTCAGGGAACCGGTCCAGGGACCGCAGCTCCGGTGCTTCGGGAATCCACTGTTCAAGCAGGCGCTCCGGCGCGATTCCTGCCATGTACTCGGCGGGCAGCTTCGAGCTGATCATCTTGTTGGTCTGACCTGTCACGAAGGCGAGGTTGGCCAGGCTGTTCCATTCCTCCTTGGCGTACACGGGCTGGACACGTGCCCGCGGAAACACGTGGTGAAACTCGATCTTGGCACCACTGCTCATCGGCTGGTCGCTGATGGCCATGTTGGTCACCCAGTCCCGGGCCTTGTCTCGCAGCGCGGCGATGTAGAGCAATCGGAAGAAGGCGTGGGTGGAATATTTCTGCTCCAAGTCCCTCGGATGCAGAGGGGTGTCCGCGGAACGGCTGCCCGAGGCTCGGCGAATGAGTTCGGCGAACAGTTCCTCGCCGTGCCGGGCTCTGAGCAACCTGGCTTCTGCGTCGAGCTTGGTTTCCACCTGCAGCGAGTAGTGACTGAACGCCATCGCGGTGTAAACCCAACGACGCAGCAGAGCCGCCTCGCCAGGCTCTAGCTTCCCGTTCCGCTGATGCAGAAGGAGAGCCGGAACGACCGTGACGTTCGGTGACGTCAGAATCTCGGAGCGGGGAATCGCGCACTCTTCCCGCAGGAAGTCGATGGCGTACCGGAGAGCTGTCTCAGTCGACTGCCAGGCTTCCTTCAGAGCGGCTTCGTCGACGCCGGAGCCGATGAGCTTGATATGACGAGCACCGGTTCCCGCGAGGAGGCTCATCAGGCGGAGTACGGCCTCCCGGTCCAGGGAGAAGTGACTGTCCCGCAGTTCCTGATGGAAGGCGTCCATGGTTGCCAGGCCATCCGCCCAACGAGCCGCGATGGCACTGTAGACGAGGTCGCCCTTGGACAGGCGCCGCCCTCCCTTGTTCAGCCGGGCGAACAGTTCGGCGACCTCTTCGTAATCATCCGACTCGTAGGTGATCACAGCCATCTGATGCTTGCGGATGCCGTGCACCTTCTGCAGACGCTGCATCCATTCACCGAAGTTCGGATCGGAGTAGGGCACACCCGCGGTGTTGAGAACCTCGTGATACTGCACGTTCTCCTGCAGGAGCGTCGAAACGCGGAACAGCATCGGGTCCCTGCTCTGGACTGCGCTCGGGTTGACGAACTCCTCTGTACGCACGTCGAAGCGCAGATCAATGAGGCGACCATCGGCCTTGGACTTCGGTTGGTACACCCATGCGAGGGATGTCAGCCTCTGCTGGCCGTCAAGGAGATAGAGGGGCTGGTGCGTCGACTTGGCGGCCTGGACGACCGCAGCCGTCTTGAACGGAACCGTCAGGTTCGTCTTCCAGAGCAGCAGCGCGCCCACCGGGTAACCGCGGTAGAGCGAGTCGAAGAGGTCACGTACGTCAGGCCGCATCCAGACGAAGTCACGCTGGATGGAGGGGATGACCACCCTGCCGTGCAGCAGGTCCTCGACCTGAGAAATGATCTGTTCGTTCGCCAGGCCCATGCCGTCCCCCCGGTTGCTAGTGTTCTCCCGCACACACAATATCCACAACCGGTGACTGCCGCCGCGCCGCACGTGACAACGGTTCGGCGGCCGCGCACATGAATGCCGGCTACTTCTTCTGCTCCACCCGCACCCAGTCCACCTCCGCCTGGACGCCCCCGGCCGCGATCTTGTCCACGCTGGACTGCGGGAGGCCCCAGTAGGGGGTGGTGACCTGGTTCCAGCCGGCCGGGTAGGCGCCGCCGAGGGCGAGGTTGAGGATGACGTACTGGTTGTGGTCGTAGACCCACTGGCCGCGGGTCGACTCCAGGACGTTGCGGGTCGTCTCCTGGACCAGGGTGTCGTCGACGTAGAACCGCATCGCCGTCGGCGTCCACTCGACCGCGTAGGTGTGCCACTGGTCGACGGTGCCGCCGCCCGGGAAGGTCTGGCGGGCGCCGATGTTGCCGTCGGCGGAGTAGCCGGGGCCGTGCAGGGCGGTGCTGGTCCAGGTCGGGTAGCCGATGTTCTCCATGATGTCGGTCTCGCCAGAGGCCGGCCAGGAGACGGACGGGTCGTCGACGTTGCTGCCGAGCAGCCAGAAGGCGGGCCAGAAGCCGTCGCCCACCGGGAGCTTCATGCGGGCGCTGACCTTGCCGTAGGTGAAGTCGAAGTGGGTGTTGGTGTCGATGCGGCCCGAGGTGAAGTCGTAGGTGCCGCCGCCCGCCTGGGTGCAGCCCTTGCAGTACTTCGCCTTGAGGATCAGCTCGCCGTTCTGGGTCTTGATGTTGTCGGGCGAGTCGACGTACGCCTGCGCCTCGCCGTTGACCGAGCCCATCTCGGTGCCGGTGCGCACGACCCGCCACTTGGAGCGGTCGAGCGAGCTGCCGGTGAAGTCGTCGAAGAACGTCGTCTGGTAGGTGCCGGACTGGTCGGCGGGCGGGGCGGGGTAGGCGGCCGAGGCGCTGCCGCCGGTGCCCCAGACCTGGAACTCGTAGAGGGAGTAGCCGAACTGGGCGGTAGCGGGGGCCGGGTTGTAGAAGCTGCGGCGCTCCTTGCCGAGCATGCGGACGTAGCGGCCGGTCGTCGGGGAGGAGAGGGTGACCTTGTCGTGCAGGCCGGAGGCGTCAGAGGGGGACACGACGTTGGCGCGGCGGGCGGCTACGTCGGCGGCCGACGGCTCGTACACCGTGCGCCAGTTGACGTTGTCGTCGGAGACCTGGAGCAGGTAGTCGACGGCGTACGCCGACTCCCAGAAGAGGTCCACGGAGGAGATCGTGGAGGTGGCGCCGAGGTCGACCGAGATCCAGCGGTCGGCGTTCCAGTCGCTGGACCAGCGGGTGGAGTCGCCCTTCAGGGCCGCCGGCCAGCCGCCGTCGGTGACGAATGCCGGTGAGGTGCCCGCGTTCTGGTAGTAGTTGGAGTACGCCGGGTGGTTCAGGGCGAGGTTGGTGAGGGTCGGGGAGGCGGGGGCCGGTTCGCCGCCGTAGACCTTGAAGTTCCAGAGCGAGTAGCCGTAGGGGGTGGCGCGCTCGATGCCGCGCATCCGGACGTAGCGGCCGGTGACCTCCTGCGGGTAGGTGTGCGCGGTGACCGAGCCGCCGGTGCCCGCGGTCTCGGTGTAGAAGGGCGTCCAGTCCGAGCCGTTCTTCGAGGCCTCCAGGACGTACCTCTTGCCGTACGCGGCCTCCCAGTCGAGGACCACGCTGTCGATGCGGATCGTGGTGCCGAGGTCGATCTCGATCCACGCGTTGTCGGCGAAGTTGCTGGACCAGCGGGTAGCGCCGTTGCCGTCGAAGGCCATGGCCGGGGTGGTGCCGGCGTTCTCGTAGCCGGAGGCGGTGACGGCGTTCGGGTTGGCCGCGTACGCGGTGTTCGCGCGGTCGGTGTCCCAGGTCGCGGCGGTGGCCGCCGCAGACGCCGGGGCGGCCAGGACGGTGCCGGAGGTCAGCAGGGCGGCCGCCGCGAGGGCGGCGAGGAGGGTGCGGGGAATACGGGATGGCATGCGGGTCTCCCGAGCGATGATGTTGTGGGCATGACAGTTCAAGCTCTGTGCCGGTGCCTGTTGTTGCTCTTACGCATGACGGTCGTAGGTGCGGTGGGCGCGGTACTCCCCTCGTCCGCGCCCACCGCGGTGTGTGTCAGGCCGCCCGGCGGGCCTGTCCCCGGTGGGCGCGGATGATGTCCGCGTACCGGTGGCCGCTGCCCTTGATGGTGCGGATCTGGGTGTCGTAGTCGACGTGGACCAACCCGAAGCGCTTGTCGTAGCCGTACGCCCACTCGAAGTTGTCCAGCAGCGACCAGGCGAAGTACCCGGCCAGCGGGGCGCCCTTGCGTGCCGCGGAGGCGCAGGCCGCGAGGTGGCCGACCAGGTACTCCTGGCGCTCGGGGTCGTCGATCGTGCCGTCGGGGCGGACCACGTCCGGGTAGGCCGAGCCGTTCTCGGTCACGTAGATCTTGCGGGCGCCGTACTCCTCGGTGAGGCGCAGCAGCAGCGTCTCGATGCCGCTCGCGTCGATCTCCCAGTCCATGCCGGTGCGCGGGACGCCGGGACGGTGGACCGAACGGGCGTAGGGCGCGGGGCCGTCCGGGTCGTCCTCGACGTACGCCGGGAAGTAGTAGTTCAGGCCCAGCCAGTCGAGCGGGGTGGCGATGGTCTCCAGGTCACCCGGGTGTTCGGGGAGTTCGACGCCGTAGGTCTCGATCATGTCGGCCGGGAAGCCACGGCCGTGCACCGGGTCCAGCCACCAGCGGTTGACGTGCCCGTCATGGCGGCGCGCGGCGGCCGCGTCCTCGGGGCGGTCGGTGGCGGCGAACACGGTGGAGAGGTTGTTGACGATGCCGACCTGGGCGCCGGGGGCGGCGGCGCGGATCGCCTGCGCGGCCAGGCCGTGGCCGAGGAGCAGGTGGTAGGAGGCCCGGACGGCGGCCGTGAGGTCGGTCCAGCCGGGGGCCATCGTGCCCTCCAGGTGGCCGATCCAGGCGGAGCACGACGGTTCGTTGAGGGTGGTCCAGTGGTGGACGCGGTCGCCGAGGCGGCCCGCGACGACGGAGGCGTAGGAGGCGAGGTGCTCGGCGGTCGCGCGTTCGGGCCAGCCGCCCCGGTCCTGGAGGGCCTGCGGCAGGTCCCAGTGGTAGAGGGTGACGGACGGGGTGATGCCCGCCTCCAGCAGACCGTCGACCAACTCGTCGTAGAAGTCGAGGCCCTTGGCGTTGACCGGGCCGTCCCCGCCGGGCAGCACGCGCGGCCAGGCGACCGACAGCCGGTAGGCGTTGGCGCCCAGTTGCCGCATCAGGCCGATGTCCTCGCGCCAGCGGTGGTAGTGGTCGCAGGCGACGTCGCCGTTGTCGTCGCCCGCGATCTTCCCCGGGGTGTGCGAGAAGGTGTCCCAGATGGAGGGGGCACGGCCGTCCTCGGCGGCGGCTCCCTCGATCTGGTACGCCGCGGTTGCCGTGCCCCACAGGAAGTCGTGCGGGAGTGCGGCGAGGTCGATGGTCACGTGGGTCCTCTCGGAACTGGGCGGGGTCACTTGACGGCGCCGGCGGTCAGCCCGGCGACGAGGTAGCGCTGGAGCAGCAGGAAGCCGGCCACGACGGGGACGCTCACCACGAGCGAGGCGGCCATGATCTGGTTCCAGTACACGTTGTTGAGCGTGGAGTAGCCCTGGAGGCCGACGGCCAGGGTGCGGGTGGTGTCGTTGGTCATCACCGACGCGAACAGCACCTCGCCCCAGGCGGTCATGAAGGCGTAGACGGCGACCGCGACGATGCCGGGGATCGCGGCCGGGACGACGATCCGCAGCAGCGCGCCGAGCGGCCCGCAGCCGTCCACCAGCGCCGCCTCGTCCAGGTCCCGCGGGACCGAGTCGAAGTACCCGATCAGCATCCAGATCGAGAACGGCAGCGAGAACGTCAGGTAGGTGAGGATCAGCCCGCCCCGGGAGCCGAACAGGGCGATGCCGGTGGCGTTGCCGATGTTGACGTACAGCAGGAACAGGGGCAGCAGGAAGAGGATGCCCGGGAACATCTGCGTGGACAGCACGGTGACCGTGAAGACGCGCTTGCCGCGGAACTCGTAACGGCTCACCGCGTAGGCGGCGAACACCGCGACGACGACCGAGCAGACGGTGGCCGCGACCGACACGACCAGCGAGTTCACGAAGTACCGGGCGAGCGGGATCGTCGACCAGATGTCGATGTACGGGCGGATCGTCAGCCCGCTCGGCAGCCAGCGGAACTTGCCGGTGACGTCCGAGAGCGGCTTGAGCGAGCTGGAGATCATCACGTACACGGGGATCAGCACGAACCCGGTGAGCAGCGTGAGGAAGATCCGCCGGGACCAGAGGAAGGACCGCGGCGGGGCCATGGGCGAGCTAGACATCCGAGGTCCTCCGTCCGCGCGAGGTGAACACCAGGTACACGCCGGTCACCACCAGCAGGAAGAGCAGCAGGAGCACGGACATGGCCGAGCCGGTGCCGAAGTTCCAGGTGACGAAGGAGGCCTGGTAGATGTGGACCGAGATGAGGTCGGCGGCCTCCGGCGCGGACTTCCCGAACAGCACGTACGGGGTGTTGAAGTCGTTGAACGTCCACAGGAACAGGACCAGGACGAGGACCTGGTTGACCGGGCGCAGCGACGGCAGGGTGATCCGGCGGATCTGCTGCCACAGGCCCGCGCCGTCCAGGGCGGCCGCCTCGTACAGCTCCCGGGGGATGTTCTGGAGGCCGGCCATCACGATCAGGAAGGCGAACGGCCAGCCCTTCCACACCGACACGATCAGCAGGGCGTAGAAGCTGTTGTCGCCGATCAGCCAGAAGGACGGCTTGTCGGTGAGGTGCAACTGGTCGTGCAGCACGTGGTTCACCAGGCCGTTGTCGTGCTGGAACATGAACACCCAGGTGATGACGGCCGCGTAGACGGGCAGCGCGTACGGCACCAGGAACAGGGCGCGCAGCAGGCCGCGGCCCCTGAAGGTGTCCTGCATGAAGACCGCGGCCGCGGTGCCGATCAGCCAGCACAGGCCGACGGAGAGCAGGGTGAAGGCGACGGTGACGAAGAACGAGTGCAGCAGGGCCTTGCCGATGGGGGCGTCGAACTCGACCGACAGCTTGTAGTTGTCGAATCCGGCCCAGGGGGCGGTGGTCCAGTCGCGGATGTAGAACTGGGTGAGCTCCTTGAAGCTCATCACGACGCCGATGACCATCGGGACGAGGTGGACGAGGAGTTCGAGGAGCAGGGCGGGCAGGAGCAGCAGGTAGGGCAGTCCGATGCGGCGGATCCGCCCGGGGCGGCGGCCCGAGCCGCCCGCCGCCCCGGGGGAGTTCACCCGCGCCGGTTCGTGCACAGCGGTGGTGGTGGTCGTCATGGTGCTCAGGCCGCCGGCATCTGCTGCTGGGCCTTCTCCAGCTCGGCCTTGACGGAGTCGGTGGTGACGGCGCGGCCGGCGGCGGCGTCGGCGAACAGGTTCTTCACGGCCGTACCGACGGTGGTCTCGAACTGTGACTCCGCCGCCACCTGGGGCAGCGCCGCGGCGCTGGTGGCGAGGGTGTTCTTCAGGACGGAGTTGGCCGGGGTGTTGAAGGCCGCGTCCTCCTGCGCCGTCTTGACCGGCGGGATGGAGCTGTAGGCGGTGTTGAGGATCTTCTGCTCGTCGTCGCTCGTCATGAACTTGACGAACTTGGTGGCGCCGTCGAGGTTCTTGGTGTTCTTGAAGACCGCAAGGTTGATGCCGGCGACCATCGAGTTGACCTGGGTGCCGGTGCCGGGGGTGCCGGACTGCACGGGCACCGGGGCGATGCCGTAGTCGCTGTCGCTCATGCCCTGCGACGAGAGGTTGGAGGACGCCGACTGCCACAGCAGCATGGCCTGCTTGCCCTTGGCGAAGTCGCTCACCGACTGGTTCTGCGCGTACTCGGCGTCGCCGGTCGGGATGACCTTGTCCTTGGCCATCAGGTCGACGTACTGCTGCACCGCGGCCACGATCTTGTCGTTGGTGAAGTCCGGTTTGCCGTCGGAGGTGAAGAAGTCGGCGCCGTGCTGCTTGGCGAAGACGAAGACGTGATGGATGTTCTCCGAGACGTTGCCGCCCTCGGCGCCGAGCACCGACTTGCCCTTCGCCGATATCTTCTTCCCGTCGGCGATCAACTCGTCCCAGGTGGCCGGGGGCTTGGCGATGCCGGCGTCGGCGAAGATCTTCTTGTTGTAGTAGAGCGCGTACGCCATCGAGTACAGCGGTACCGCGGCCGGGTCCTTGCCCTCGGCGCCGGTGGAGCCGAGGGCGGAGTCGACGAAGCGGTCCCGGCCGCCGATCTTCGCGAAGTTCTTCGCGTCCCAGGGCAGCAGCGCGCCCGTCGCCTGCAGCGAGGCGCTCCAGGTGTTGCCGATGTTCAGCACGTCGGGGCCCTGGCCCGAGGTGGTCGCGGTCAGGATCCGGTTGAGCAGGTCCGACCAGGGCACGACCTCCAGCTTGACCTTGATGCCGGTCTGCTTCTGGAATTTGTCGAGCTCCGGCTGGAGCACCTTCTTGTCCACCTCGATGCTGGCGCCCTGGTTGGAGGCCCAGTAGGTGAGCGTCTTCGGGGAGTCGTTCGACCCGCCCCCCGTGGACGAACCGCCACCGCAGGCCGTGGCCGCGAGGGCGAGAGACAGGGTGACGGCGCCTACGGCCGCGGCTCGGATGCTGCGCATGGCTCCAGCTGTGCCTTTCCGGGAGTGGAGAACCCCGAGAGGGCTTCACACAGGTCGGCCCCGAAGCCCCTCACGGCTTAATTTAGGACGTGAGTTAATACGCGGATCAGGGGCGCGTCAAGAGATCCGGCACGGGCGCCGACGCGGGCGGCCGGGGGAACAGCCGGTTTCGGGGCGGAGGCCGGCGGCGCCCGGGGGTGTGACCTGGGCCGAAGCGGCCCGATTCGGGCACAGCGGCGGTGGGACGCCGTTCGCAACGGTTGGGTCTCGACGTGACACAGGCAGGCAGGTCGCGGTTCGCGTCCGGCGGACGCCAGGACCGTTCGCGTCCGGCGGACGCCAGGACCGTTCGCGTCCGGCGGACGCCAGGACCGTTCGGGCTGTCCGCAGGGACCAGGAGCGGGTCCCGGACTCACACCCGCGCACCGAGTCCTTTCACGGCACCTCGCTTTCGAGCCGAGACACCGGTTTCGTTCCTTTTCTCCACCCTCAGGGAATTGCACGGCTCATTTCCCCGACCCTTTCCGGACATTCGTCCGGCCGATGCCCACAACTCCGCGTACACAGAAGGCGCTTTCCGCTTCGGCGGTCAAGGCCGCCGCAACTGCTGCGATTGGCCGGAAACCATGCTTTACAGCTCTCCACGGGACAGCAGGGCACCTCTTCCCGGCCCGGGACCTGCGGGAGTTGGTGTGGAACATGTGTGGACCTTCCGTGAAGTGCCGTTCTGGGCTGAGAAATTAGGACCCCGCCACGGTCACGGCGGGCACGCAAAGGCCGGGAAGTGGCCCGTGCCGGTGGCCGGTGAACGCTCTCCCGGCGGGAGAGCGGGCCTAATCTGATGCGGGAGCGGGATGAATAGAACCGGCAGGCGGACGGATTGGACTGGATTGGACACGGAAAAGACGCGGAGAGCGCCGTTCGCCGCGCTGCGCCCGGGTGCCGGGATGCCGGTCGCCGCACAGGTGCTCATCGCGGGAACGCTGTTCTCCCGTCTGGGTGACACACTCGCCTCCCTGGGCCTGGTGCTGCACGCGGCGGACCGGGACATCCGGTTCGGCGTGACCGAGGTGATGCTCGCCGAGCTCATTCCCACGGTGCTCGCGGCGCCGTTGATCGGTTCCGTGGTGGACCGGTTCAGTGCGCGAGCGGTGTGCCTGTGGGCGTTGCTGGTCCAGGCGCTGGCCCTCGGCGCGGCCACCGGGGTCGGCGGGTTCCACGTGAAGGTGGCGCTGATCGCGCTGTCGTGCCTGGCCGGAGTGGCCTCGGTGGCCGCCGGGTTCAAGATGCTGCCCGCCGTGGCCGGCGAGGAGCACACGGGCCGGGCCAACAGCCTGTTGACGGCGGGCCTGTCCGTCGCCGGACTGGCGGGCCCGCCCCTGGCCGGCTTCCTGAACTCCCTGTGGGGCACGCCCGTGCTGCTCGCGGTGGACGCGGCCTCCTTCCTCGTCCTGGCCGGCTGCACCGTGCTGGCCGTCCCGGACACCGTGGACGTGGCGATCGGCCGCCGCCCCGCCACCAGGCTCGCGGACGGCTACCGGGCGCTGCGCGACGCACCGGTGGTGGGCACGCTGATGCCGGCCCTGGCCGCGGCGATCCTGGCCACCAGCATCGAGAACGTCGCGGGCGTCTACTACCTGCGGGACGTCGTCCACGGCAACGACACCGTGTTCGGCCTCTTCCTGGCCACCTGGGCCCTGGGCTCCGTGCCGGGAGCGCTGCTGGCGGGCCGCGCGGGCTGGTCGGACCGGCACACCCTGTTGATCGTCGGCGGCATCATGGGCATGGGGCTCGGCCTGCTCTTCGCCGGCCTCCTCCCGGTCGCCGCGGTGATCTTCCCGCTGTTCCTGCTGGCGGGCTTCGGCAACGGCGCCTGCAACGTCGGCCTGCGCAACGCGGTGCACTCCCGGGTGCCGGCCGAGGTGCACGGCAGCGCCTGGGCCTGCTTCCAGGCACTGTCCCGCAGCTGCATCGGCCTCGGCTATCTGCTCGGCACCCCGAACTCCCTGGTCTCCAGCCGAGGCCAGGTGATCGTCTCGGGTGTCATCCCCTTGGTCGCCATGGCATGGGCGGCCCTGGTGATGTTCCGCCGGGGCGAGGCGGCCGTGCCGGAGCGGTCCGCCTGAGAGACGGGGCGGCCGTTCGGCGGGCGGAGCCTGGCGACCGATCGGCGGGCAGAGCCGGGCTCTCGTTGGTCTAGTCCTCTTGACGGAGGGGGCTCCCGGCGCTTTGGTATGTACCAAACCGCTCCGGCCCACCCCCACCCCTCCGCCCCGATGGGCATCCCGAAAGGGCCAATGTCATGCACCTGGCAAAACTAGCGGCCTCCGCGTGTGCGCTCGCACTCGCGGCCACCGGCGTCACCGTGGCGCTGGCCCCCGCCGGCAGCGCCGCGGCGAACAGCGTCTACTCCGTGGCTCCCTACGTCGACATGTCGAACGGTCAGGAAGGACTGCTCGACACGGCCGTCACCGGCCACGGGCTCAAGGCCTACACGGCGGCCTTCGTGCTCGGCGAGGGCTGCACCCAGATTTGGGGAGACACGCTCCCCGTCGGCAACGACCCGTACACCGACCCCGAGATCGCCCGGGCGCGGTCCGAGGGGGCGTCCGTCATCGTCTCCTCCGGCGGGGCGAGCGGCGAACCGCTCGCCTGGACCTGCGCCACCCAGAGCAGCATCGACGCCGGATACCAGGCGATCATCGACGACTACGGCGTCACCCAGCTCGACTTCGACGTCGAGGGCGCGGCGATCGCCGACACCGCCGCCGCGGCCCGGCAGATGCAGGCGATGAAGGACCTGAAGGCGGCCAACCCGAACCTGCGGTTCTCCATGACCCTGCCGGTGCTGACCAGCGGGCTGACCGCGGACGGCGTCAACGTCCTCAAGGCCGCGAAGAACGCGGGCCTCAGGATCGACGTGGTCAACATCATGACCATGGACTACTACGCGGGCACCGGCACCGAGATGGGCCAGGCCGCCGTCTCCGCGGCCCGGGCCACCCTGGCGCAGATGCAGTCCGTCGACCCGGGCTACACCTACGCCGACCTCGGCATCACTCCGATGATCGGCAAGAACGACGACGGGTCCACCTTCACGCTCGCGGACGCCCGGACGGTGGAGAGCTTCGCCGCGCAGAACCGCGTCGGGCGGCTGTCGTTCTGGTCGGCCAACCGGGACCAGCCCTGCGGCGGCACCGCCAACTCGCTGCCCACGTGCAGCGAGATCAGCCAGAACAGTCTCGCGTTCACCGACGCGTTCGTGCCCTACCAGGGCGGCTCGGGCGGCGGAGGCACCACCACCGACTTCTCGCTCGCCCTGTCCCCCGCCAATGCCTCGGTGGTGCGGGGCGGTTCGGCGACCGCGACCGTCACCACCGCCGTCACCTCCGGCGGCGCCGAGTCCGTCGCCCTCTCGGCCTCCGGCGCGCCCTCCGGTGTCAGCGTCTCCTTCAGCCCCGCGTCCGTGACGTCCGGCGGCGGTTCGACGCTGACCGCGGCCGTCGGCTCGTCCGTGGCCGCGGGCAGCTATCCGATCACCGTCACCGGCACCGCCGCGAGCGGCAGCCACAGCGCGACCTACACGCTCACGGTCACCACCGGCGGCGGTGGCGGCGGTGGCGGCTCGCTCACCAACGCGGGCTTCGAGACCGGCTCCCTCTCCCCCTGGACCTGCACGGGCGGCAGCTCGGTGGTGGCCGCTCCGGTCCACAGCGGGAGCCACGCTCTGCAGGTCACCCCCAGCTCCAGCGGCACCGGCGAGTGCGACCAGACGGTCACCCTGTCCCCCAACACCGCCTACGCGCTGACCGGTTGGGTGCAGGGGCCGTACGCGTACATCGGTGTCAGCGGTGGTGCCACCGCGAGCACCTGGTCGAACGGCACGAGCTGGAACCAGCTGACGGTGCGTTTCACGACCGGTGGCAGCGGCACGGTCACCGTCTTCGTCCACGGCTGGTACGGCCAGTCCGCCGTCGACGCCGACGACTTCACCCTCACCTGACAGCCCCGCCGCCAACGGCGGCGGGGGGGGGGGGCGGGGGGGGGGGCGGGGGGGGCGCCCCCCCCCCCCCCCCCGGGCCCCCCCCCCCCGGGGGGGGCACGGAGGGGGGGGCCGCGCCGGCGCGCGCCCCCCC
>NZ_JBFACN010000042.1:0-48056 GCF_040640875.1 Streptomyces sp. NPDC021562 | reverse complement strand
TACGTGGATCAGGGCCCGGCACGCCGAGAGCACGCACCTGACGCCGCGCGGCCCGCCCTCCGGGCGGACGACGGGACTTTCGCAACACGCCCTAGTACCGGAGAACACCCCCGCGCGGCGGGCGGGCAGGGAACGGGCCCGCCCGTCGGCGTGTTCGGGCATCCGGGCCGCCCGATCCCACCGCCCGCCCGGCAGCGGCGCAGGTCCGAGGCGGGCACGGCGCCCGGGAAACGGGCACAGGCGGGCACCATCGGGCCCGCAACAGACCTGGTCAGCCTCAGATACCCGCTGTAGAACTTGCTGCATGGCCCGAACGGGCGGTGCCACAGGGAAGCGGGTGACGGGATGAGCACCAGGACGGCGGAGGAACGCCAGCGCGAGATCGTGCGGGCCGCCCGCACCACCGGCTCGGTCGACGTCACCGCACTCGCCGAGACACTGGGCGTGGCCAAGGAGACCATCCGGCGCGACCTGCGCGCCCTGGAGGACCACGGCCTGGTCCGCCGCACCCACGGGGGCGCGTATCCCGTCGAGAGCGCCGGATTCGAGACCACGCTCGCCTTCCGTTCCACCAGCCACGTCCCGGAGAAGCGGCGCATCGCCTCGGCCGCCGCCGACCTGCTGGGCGACGCCGAGACCGTCTTCGTCGACGAGGGCTTCACCCCCCGGCTCATCGCCGAGGCCTTGCCGGCGGACCGGCCGCTGACCGTGGTCACCGCCTCGCTGCCGGTCGCGGGCGCGCTCGCCGGGGCCGAGAACACGTCGGTGCTGCTGCTCGGTGGACGCGTCCGGGCGGGCACCCTCGCCACCGTCGACCACTGGACGACGAAGATGCTCGCCGGTTTCGTACTCGACCTCGCCTACATCGGGGCCAACGGCATCTCGCGCGAACACGGGCTGACCACCCCGGACCCCGCCGTCGGCGAGGTCAAGGCACAGGCGATCCGCGCCGCGCGCAGGACGGTCTTCGCCGGCGTGCACACCAAGTTCGGGGCCGTCAGCTTCTGCCGCTTCGCCGGGATCCAAGCCCTGGAGGCGATCGTGACGAGCACCCTGCTGCCCTCCGCCGAGGCCCACCGCTACTCCCTGCTGGGCCCCCAGGTCATCCGGGTCTGACACCACCCCGCGCACTCCCCGAAGACCACATCACACCCTCAGATGCCCCATATATCACGATTCATCCAGGAGCGATCCATGCGAACCCCGAGCCGACGGAGGCCGCGAGCCACGCTCGCCATGGCCGCCGCAGGGACGCTGCTCGCCCCGCTGCTCTCCGGCTGCTGGGTCGGTGCGGGCGGGGCCGGTTCCGGCGGCGACTCGATCAACGTGCTGATGGTCAACAACCCCCAGATGACGGAACTCCAGAAGCTCGCGCCACGCTTCACCGCGGAGACCGGCATCAAGGTCAACTTCACCGTGCTGCCCGAGAACGACGTCCGCGACAAGATCAGCCAGGACTTCGCCAACCAGGCCGGCCAGTACGACGTGGCCACCCTGTCCAACTACGAGATCCCGATCTACGCCCGCAACGGCTGGCTGCACGAGATGGACTCGTACGTCGCGAAGGACCCCGGCTACGACGAGGAGGACGTCCTCAAGCCGATGCGGCAGGCCCTGACCGCCTCCGACGGCAAGCTCTACGGCCAGCCCTTCTACGGCGAGTCGTCATTCCTGATGTACCGCAAGGACGTCTTCGCGGCGAAGGGCCTGACGATGCCCGCCCACCCCACTTGGCAGCAGGTCGCCGACCTCGCCGCGAAGGTGGACGGCGCGCGGTCCGGGATGCGCGGCATCTGCCTGCGCGGACTGCCCGGCTGGGGCGAGCTGATGGCGCCGCTGACCACGGTGGTGAACACCTTCGGCGGCACCTGGTTCGACAAGGACTGGAAGGCCCGGCTGGACGCGCCCGGCTTCGAGAAGGCCACGAAGTTCTACGTCGGCCTGGTCCGCGCGCACGGCGAGTCCGGCGCCCCGCAGTCCGGCTTCGCCGAGTGCCTCAACAACATGACCCAGGGCAAGGTCGCCATGTGGTACGACGCGACCTCCGCGGCCGGTTCACTGGAGGCCGACGGCTCCCCCGTCAAGGGCAGGCTCGGCTACGCGCCCGCGCCCGTCGAGCGCACCGCGTCCGCCGGCTGGCTCTACACCTGGGCCTGGGGCATCCAGAAGGCCTCCCGCAACCCCGACCGGGCCTGGAGGTTCGTGTCGTGGGCGTCCAGCAAGGAGTACGAGCAACTGGTCGGGAAGACCAGCGGCTGGTCCGACGTCCCGGCGGGCAAACGGGCGTCGACGTACAGCAACCCCGACTACGTCAAGTCGGCCGCCGCGTTCCAGGAGATGACCAAGGAGGCCATCGAGAGCGCCCGTCCGGACGACCCCGGCGTGCAGCCGCGCCCCGCGCCCGGCATCCAGTTCGTCGACATCCCCGAGTTCACCGATCTCGGCACCAGGGTCTCCCAGGAGATCAGCGCGGCCATCGCCGGACGGCAGTCCGTCGACGCGGCCCTGACGAAGTCCCAGCAGCTCGCCGAGAAGATCTCCAAGGAGTACGAGGGACG
Organism: Streptomyces sp. NPDC021562; assembly: GCF_040640875.1. NCBI lineage: Bacteria > Bacillati > Actinomycetota > Actinomycetes > Kitasatosporales > Streptomycetaceae > Streptomyces > Streptomyces sp. NPDC021562. The sequence goes on along the minus strand of NZ_JBFACN010000042.1, from coordinate 45,498 downwards.
ATGACCGCGACGACAGCCCCCTACGCAGCGACACCGGCACGCACCACGCGGCCGCCCTCCGCCCGGCTGCGCGCCTGGTCCACCAGGGCCCCGCTCCTGCCCGCCCTGGTTTTCATGATCGTCGTGACCCAGCTGCCGTTCGTGGCCACGGTGGTCATCTCCTTCTTCGACTGGAACGCCCTCTACCCGAAGGCCCGGCACTTCACCGGATTCGACAACTACCGCCAGGTGCTCACCGACGCGGACCTGCGCCACTCGGTCTGGACGACCGTGCTCCTCACCGTGACCGTGGTCCTGGTCAGCCTGGTGCTCGGCCTCGCGCTCGCCCTGCTGCTGAACAACAGGTTCCGCGGCCGGGGCGTCGTCCGCACCCTGCTGATCGCCCCGTTCCTGGTGGTCCCGGTGGCCGCCGCGCTGCTCTGGAAGCACGTCCTCTACAACCCCGAGTACGGCCTGCTCAACGGTCTGCTGCACTACGTGGGCGGTCCGCAGCCCGACTGGATCTCCCGCACGCCGCTGGCGGCGGTGGAGGCCTCGCTGGTGTGGCAGTGGACGCCGTTCATGATGCTGATCCTGCTGGCCGGGCTGCAGAGCCGGGACCCCGAGCAGATCGAGGCCGCGCGGGTGGACGGCGCGGGCGAGTGGCAGATCTTCCGCCACCTGACCCTCCCGCACCTGCGCCGCTACCTCGAACTCGGCGCCCTGCTGGGCTGCATCTACATCGTCCAGAACTTCGACGCGGTCTTCACGATCACGTCCGGCGGCCTGGGCACCGCGAACCTCCCCTACACCGTCTACCAGACCTTCTACCAGGCCCACGAGAACGGCCTGGCGTCGGCCGCCGGCGTCCTGGTCGTCATCGGCTCCATCGTCCTCGCGACCTTCGCCCTGCGCGTGGTGTCGTCCCTGTTCCGAGAGGAGGCGTCCCGCGCATGAGCAGCCTCGCACCGCACGTCAGGAAGCACCGGGGCCGCGGCATCGGCCTGGTGGCCTGGCTGGTCGGCATCGTCTTCTTCTTCCCCGTCGCCTGGATGGCACTGACGTCCTTCCACTCCGAGGCGGACGCGGCGACGAACCCGCCCTCCTTCGGCGCCGCCCTCACGCTGGACGGCTACCGCGAGTTCTTCGGCGCGGGCGGCGGCGCGAGCCCGTGGCCGGCCCTGGTCAACTCGGCGGTGGCGTCGGTCGTCTCCACCCTCCTCGTGCTCGTCCTCGCCTTCCCGGCGGCCTACGCGCTGTCGATCCGGCGGGTGCGGAAGTGGACGGACGTCCTGTTCTTCTTCCTCTCCACGAAGATGCTGCCGGTGGTGGCCGGGCTGCTGCCGATCTACCTGTTCGCGAAGAACACCGGGATGCTGGACAACATCTGGTTCCTGGTCGTCCTCTACACCTCCATGAACCTGCCGATCGCGGTGTGGATGATGCAGTCGTTCCTCGCCGAGGTCCCGGTCGCCGTCATCGAGGCCGCGCAGATCGACGGCGCCCGGCTGCCGACCGTCCTCGCGCGCGTGGTGGCCCCGATCGCCCTGCCCGGCATCGCCGCGACCTCCCTGATCTGCTTCATCTTCAGCTGGAACGAACTTCTGTTCGCCCGGGTCCTGACGGGCGTGGTCGCCGAGACCGCCCCCGTCTTCCTGACCGGCTTCATCACCAGCCAGGGCCTGTTCCTGGCCAAGGTGTGCGCCGCGTCGCTCGTCGTCTCCCTGCCGGTGCTCGCCGCGGGGTTCGCCGCCCAGGACAAACTGGTCCAGGGCCTGTCGCTCGGAGCCGTGAAATGAAGGCCGCCGTCATCGAGTCCGTGGGCCGTGCCGTCGTCACCGAGGTGCCCGACCCCACGCCGGGACCCCGGGAGGTGGTCGTCGAGGTCGCCGCCTGCGGTCTGTGCGGCACCGACCTGCACATCCTCCAGGGCGAGTTCGCGCCCAAGCTGCCGATCGTGCCGGGACACGAGTTCGCCGGCGAGGTGGTGGGCGTCGGCGCCCAGGTGACCGAGGTGGCGGTCGGCGACCGGGTCGCGGTCGACCCGTCCCTGTACTGCCACGAGTGCCGTTACTGCCGGGACGGCCACAACAACCTCTGCGAGCGGTGGGCCGCGATCGGCGTGACCGTGCCCGGCGGCGCCGCGCAGTACGCCGTCGCCCCGGTCGCCAACTGCGTGAAACTCCCCGAGCACGTCCGCACCGAGGACGCGGCCCTGATCGAGCCCCTCTCCTGCGCGGTACGCGGCTACGACGTCCTGAACTCCCGCCTCGGCGCCCACGTCCTGGTCTACGGCTCGGGCACCATGGGCCTGATGATGCTGGAGCTGGCCAAGCGGACCGGCGCGGCGAGCGTCGAGGTCGTCGACCTGAACCCGGCCCGCCTGGAGACCGCGCGACGGCTGGGCGTCTCGGGGGCCGCCGCGAGCGCGGACGAGCTGGACCGGCCGCGCGGCTGGGACGTCGTGATCGACGCGACCGGCAACGCGGCGGCGATCCAGGACGGCCTGGACCGGGTCGCCAAGGCCGGCACGTTCCTCCAGTTCGGGGTGGCCGACTACGCGACGCGGGTGACGATCGACCCGTACCGCATCTACAACCAGGAGATCACCATCACCGGCTCCATGGCCGTCCTGCACAGCTACGAGCGCGCCGCCGAGCTGTTCGCGAACGGCGTCCTCGACCCCGACGTCTTCATCAGCGACCGGCTGCCGCTGGACGGCTATCCGCAGGCGCTGGCGCAGTTCGCGGCGGGGGTGGGACGGAAGATCGTCGTGGTGCCGTAGAAGTTTAAGGGAACGGTAAAGCGAGGTCGTTCGTTCACCCGGCATGACAGCTATGACCCCTGGCTCGAACATCCCGCTCTCCGCCTCCCGGGTGGCGGTGGACGTCGCCGCTCCGGTGCGGCTCGACGTGTCGGGCCTGCTGCTGACGGGCGACGGCAAGGTGCGCTCGGACGACGACTTCATCTTCTACAACCAGCCGACGGGCGCGGGCGTGACCTACCGCTCGGGGGGCGGTGCCGCGCCCGACGCGATCATCGTCGACACCGCCTCGGTCCCCCCGGGCATCGAGAAGATCGTGGTCACCGCGAGCCCCGACGCCGCGGGCCAGACCTTCCAGGGCATCGAGCCGACGGCCACGATCCGCGACGCGGACGACGGCTCGGTGCTGGCCACCTTCACGCCCCCGCGGCTGGGCACGGAGACGGCCCTGGTGGTCGTCGAGATCTACCTCCGGGGCGGCGCGTGGAAGGCCCGCGCGGTCGGCCAGGGGTACGCGAACGGGCTGGCCGGCATCGCGACGGACTTCGGCGTGACGGTGGAGGAACCGGCCGCGGCCGCACCCCCGGCTCCGGTTGCGCCCTCCGCTCCGGCGGTGCACCAGGCGCCGGTCGCCGCTCCCCCGATGCCGGCCGCCCCTCCCGCCGCCCCCGCCCCGGGCGCCGGGAAGGTCAACCTCGACAAGGGCCGGGTCAGCCTCCAGAAGAACCAGACCGTGTCCCTGGTCAAGGGCGGCAGCCCGCTGCTCAGCCAGGTCAAGATGGGCCTCGGCTGGGAACCGGCGTTCCGCGGCAAGGACATCGACCTGGACGCCTCGGTCATCGCCTACGGCCCGCAGCGCGACCATGTCGACAGCTGCTACTTCGGCAAGCTGTCCATCCTGAACGGCGCGATCAAGCACTCCGGCGACAACCTCACCGGCGAGGGAGGCGGCGACGACGAGGTGATCGTCGTCGACCTCGGCCGGATCCCCCCGCAGGTCACCGGCCTGGTCTTCACCGTCAACTCGTTCTCGGGACAGAAGTTCACGGAGGTCGCCAAGGCGTACTGCCGTCTCCTGGACGCCGCGACCGGCGAGGAGCTGGTCCGCTTCGACCTGACCGGCGCGGAGGCGCAGACGGGCGTCCTGATGGCCAAGCTGGTCCGCCAGTTCTCCGGGGAGTGGGACATGACGGCGCTCGGCTCGTTCGTGAAGGGCCGCACGGTGCGCAACATGGTGAAGCCGGGGGCGGAGGCGCTGTAGACCCGGCCACGGGCCTGCGCGTCGTCACCGACCGCGTCAGGGCGCGAGCCGGTCCAGCGCGGCCGCCGTCCGTTCGGCGGCGGCCGCGTCCCCGGCCGCGGTGAACAGCAGGTGCGCCTCGGCGAGTCGGGCCCGGGCCTCGGCCGTGTCCCCGCAGTGCTCCAGGGCGGTGGCGAGTCCGCTGAGCGCCTGGGCCTTGAAGCGGTCGGTACCGCCGTGGGTGGCCGGGGTGATGACCGCCCGGTAGGCGGCCACCGCCTCCGACCAGCGGCCCAGGGCCAGCAGGTCACCGGCTATCTGATGGCGCAGGATCGCCTGGGCGAACTCCTGGAAGCCGGGCACGTCCCCCGCGTCCGCCCCGAGCAGGTCCCGGTGCACGGCCAACGCCTCCTCCGCGCGCCCGGATTCCCGCAGGGCGCTGCCCAGCACCCGGCGGGAGACCGTCTGCCCGGCCCGGTCACCGGTCGCCTCGAAGAGCCGTACGGCCTCCTCGGCGGCCCGGGCCGCCTCCGCGGGCCGGTCCAGCCTCAGGCAGGCCCCCGCGATGTAGTTCCATGCCCAGCCCTGCTGGGCGGTGTCACCGGCCCGGGTCGCCAGGTCCAGCGCCTGCCGTGCGTGCTCTTCGGCCTGTTCGTACTGGGCGGCGCCCACCGAGTACGTCCAGGCGAGGCAGTTGAGCTGGTGGGCGTGGGCCGCCGGGTCGCCGAGCGCGGCGGCGGAGCGGACGCCGTAGCCGAACAGGGTGCGCCACTCGGGCCAGGTGCCCCAGCGGTCGGAGAACCAGTACAGCGTGCGCGCCGTGTGGACGATCTCCTCGTGCCGCTCCGCCTCGAACATGAGCCGCAGCGCGCCCGCCCAGTGGGCACGTTCCGTGCTGAGCCACTCCTCCGCCGCCGCCGCGGACGCGGGCGCGAAGGCGGGGGTGGCGCCCGGCCACGGCTCGGGCGCACCGGGCGCCTCGAACCAGCGGCCGGCCGCCGAGGCCGACCGCAGCAACCAGTCCGCCATGCGCAGCGCGGCGGCCTCGACGGGCGGCGCGGGTTCCTCGGCCCGCAGTCGCTCGCGGGCGAAGAGCCGGACGAGATCGTGGAAGGCGTAGCGGCCCGGCGTGGGCTCCTCCAGCAGGCCCCGCTCGACCAGCAGGTCGAGGGCGTCCCGGACGGCGACCGGGTCGTCGTCACCGGTGAGCACGGCGGCGAGGTGGGGGCCGGTCTCATGGCCCGGGAGCAGGCTGAGGCGGCGGAGCAGCAGCCTGCGGGGAGCGGTGAGCTGGCGGTAGGAGAGGGCGAGCGCGCCGCGTACCGCCAGGTCGCCCGCGACCAGGGTGCCCAGCCGCCCTTCCTCGTCCGCGAGTTGGTCCGCCAGCCGGGTGGGGGTCCAGGCGGGGCGGCTGGACAGGCGGTTGCCGACGATCCGCAGGGCCAGCGGGAGATGCCCGCACAGTTCCGCCAGCCGGCTGATCCCTTCCGCCTGCCCGTCGGTGCGCGGGGTCCCGAGGATCCGTTCCAGCAGCGTCGCCGACTCCCTGCCGCTGAGCGCGCCGAGCCTGATCCGCCGGACGCCCTCCAGTCCGGTCAGCGGCCGTCGGCTGGTGACGAGCACGAAGCTGCCCTCCGCGTCCGGCAGCAGTGGTCTGGCCTGCGCCTCGTCGGCCGCGTCGTCGAGGACGACCAGCACCCGCCGGTCGCTGAGCGTGGCCCGGTAGACGGCCTCGCGCGCCACCGGGTCCACCGGGATCCGGTCGGGCGGGTGCCCGAGCGCCGTCAGCAGCAGGACCAGTGCCTCGGCCGGGGGCACGGGCGTGTCGCTCATGCCGTGCAGCTGCACGCTGACGCAGCCGTCCGGGAAGTGGCCTTCCGTCAGCTGCCGCGCGGCCTGCGCGGCCAGGGTCGTCTTGCCCTGCCCACCCGGTCCGAAGAGGACCACGGCGCGAGTGCCGGCCCCCTCGGCGAGCGCCTCCAGATCGGCCAGCTCCCGCCGTCGTCCGGTGAAGTCGGGGACCGTGCGCAGGAGGTACGGCGGCGCGGCCGGACCGCCGCGTTCCCGGCCGGCGTCGGCCAGCCGCTGGAGCCGCTGTCGCTGCTCGTGGTCGAGTTCCAGGGCGGCGGCGAGCGCGTCGACGGTACGGCGCTGCGGTCCGCGGCTGCGGCCGCGTTCCATGTCACCGAGGGCGCGGACGCTGACGCCGGACGCCTGTGACAGCTCCTCCAGGGTCAGCCGGGCCGTCCGGCGCAGGGAACGCAGCGTCACACCGAAGGCGGTGCCGCCCTGGGGCAGGTCGGAAGAGGAACGTCTGGTCATCACGGCCATTAGAACAAGCAGAACAAGCGCTCTCTACTTCCGCCTGCACTTCTGCCTGGCGGCACTCCGGCAGCGGTGGTGTGCTGGAGTCTCCGAACCTAGGAGGACGAACCGTCATGCCGTACATCACCGTTGGCGAGGAGAACAGCGCGCCGATCGAGCTCTACTACGAGGACCACGGCACCGGCCAGCCCGTCGTGCTGATCCACGGGTACCCGCTCGACGGCCACTCCTGGGAGAAGCAGCTGCCGGTGCTGCTGGAGGCCGGACACCGCGTCGTCACCTACGACCGCCGCGGCTTCGGCCGTTCCTCCCAGCCCACCACGGGCTACGACTACGACACCTTCGCCGCCGACCTCGACAAGGTGCTCACCGCGCTCGACCTGACGGACGCGGTCCTGGTCGGCTTCTCGATGGGGACCGGCGAAGTGGGCCGCTACCTGGGCACGTACGGCTCGGGCCGGGTCGCCAAGGCGGTCTTCCTGGCCTCCCTGGAGCCGTTCCTGCTCAAGACCGACGACAACCCGGCCGGTGTCGACCAGGCGGTCTTCGACGGCATCCTGGACGCGGTCAGCAAGGACCGGTACGCCTACTTCACCGCCTTCTACCAGGACTTCTACAACCTGGACGAGACGCTGGGCAGCCGGATCAGCGAGGAGGCCGTCCGCAACAGCTGGAACGTGGCGGCCGGTGCCTCCGCGCACGCCTCCGTTGCCTGCGTGCCGACCTGGGTCACCGACTTCCGCGCCGACGTGGCGAAGGTCGACGTCCCGGCGCTGATCCTGCACGGCACCGGGGACCGCATCCTGCCCATCGACGCGACCGGGCGTCCGTTCCACGCGCTGCTGCCGTCGGCCGAGTACGTGGAGGTCGAGGGCGCCCCGCACGGCCTGCTGTGGACGCACGCCGAGGAAGTGAACGCCGCCCTGCTGTCCTTCCTCGCCAAGTAGGGGCTCAACTCGCCCGGCCGGCTGCCCGGCAGCCGGCCGGGCGAGTGATCTCAGCCGTCCGGCGTGCCCGGAGGTGCCCGCCTAGAAGAGCGCGCTGTACGCGTTCAGCGCGGGCTGGCCGCCCAGGTGGGCGTACAGGACGGTGGAGCCGCGGTCGATCTCGCCCCGTTCGACCAGGTCGATCATCCCCGCCATGGACTTGCCCTCGTACACCGGATCCGTGACCATGCCCTCGGTGCGGGCCGCGAGGCGCATCGCGGCCAGCGTGGTGTCGTCCGGGACGCCGTAGACGCCCGCGTGGTAGCGCTCGTCCAGTTCGACGTCGTCGACGGTCAGCTCCCGCCGCAGGCCCAGGAGCCGGCCGGTGCGGTGGGCGATCCGGGCGACCTGTTCGCGGGTCTCGACGGGTTTGGCCGAGGCGTCGATGCCGATGACCCGGCGCCGCCGACCGCCCGCCTCCTCCAGCGCCGCGAACCCGGCGACCATGCCGGCCTGCGTCGAACCGGTCACCGAGCACACGATCACCGTGTCGAAGAAGACGCCCGCCTGCTGCTCCTGTTCAGCCACCTCGTACGCCCAGCCCGCGAAGCCGAGCCCGCCGAGCGGGTGGTCGGAGGCGCCCGCCGGGATGGCGTACGGCTTGCCGCCCGACTCCTCGACCTCCCGCAGCGCCAGCTCCCAGCTCTCCTTGAAACCGATGCCGAACCCGGCCCGCACGAGGCGTACGTCGGCTCCGGCCAGCCTGCTGATCAGGATGTTGCCGACCTTGTCGTACACGGAGTCCGGCCACTCCACCCAGCTCTCCTGCACCAGGACGCACTTGAGCCCGGCACGGGCGGCTACGGCGGCCACCTGGCGGGTGTGGTTGGACTGCACCCCGCCGATGGAGACGAGCGTGTCGCAGCCCTTGGCCAACGCGTCCGCGACCAGGTACTCCAGCTTGCGGGTCTTGTTACCGCCGTAGGCGATCCCGGAGTTGCAGTCCTCCCGCTTGGCCCACAGCGCGGCACCGCCGAGGTGGTCGGTGAGCCGCTCCAGGGGATGCACGGGCGAGGGGCCGAAGAGGAGCGGGTAACGGTCGTACGAGGAAAGGGACATGGGGCGCCTCCTTGAGGTGCGGTCAGTCGGTGTCGTCGTCTGCCAGGTCCGCGAGGGTGTGCCAGATGTCCGCCGTGACCCGCGCCGCCGCCTCCGCGTCCCCCGCCGCGCAGGCCTCGATCAGGCGCTCGTGCAGGCCGGCCGAGCGGCAGGAACCGCCCTCGCCGAAACGACGGCGCTCCAGGCGGCGGATGAGCGGGGTGTAGCGGGCGACGGTGGCGGCGGCCGCGCGGTTTCCGGCCACCCGGACCAGCACGTCGTGCAGGTCGTCGTCGGCGCGCAGCGCCTCGTCCACGTCACCTGTCTGTACGGCGGCGGCGAACCGGGCGTTGGACACGCGCATCTCGTCCAGGTCCGCGTCCCGCAGCCGGGGTACGGCGGCCCGGGTGACCAGTTCGTGCATGGCGCCGACCACGGCCGCCGCGTCCCGTACCTCCGCGGCCACCACCGGGGTGACCCGGGTATAGCTCTGCGGTTTGCTCTCCAGGAGCCCCTCGTCGACGAGCCGGGAGAACGCCTCCCGTACCGGCGCCCGGGACAATCCGAGCCGCTCCGCGAACTCGGCGTCGCGCACCACCGCACCGGGTTCGATGTCCCCGGCGACGATGGCGTCCCTGATCGCGGTGTAGGCACGGTCCCTGAGCAGGGTGCGCGGCAGTGGTCGAAGGGCCTCCATTACTGAAATGTTAGATATCAGTGACCTGGCAGGGCAAGGTGCGAGACGGCACGGGTGTGGCCCGCACCCCCCGTGAAGGTGCGGGCCACGTTCAGCGCCGGGGCCGGGGTCAGGCCGCCGTCTCCCACGGCCAGTCCGCGTCCTGGGCGGCTTCCAGCAGCGGCACCATCCGGAAGGCCGCATCCGAGAGACCGCCGAAGGTGTGCCTGTTGCGCTTTCCGGAGGGGCCGTGGCCCGCCCGGTAGCCGGCCAGGTTCCAGGTGTAGACCGGGACGTGCGCCGGGACCTGCTGGGTCGGGTCGCCGTGCCGGTGGTACGCGTACTGCTCGTCGGTGACGATCAGCACCCGGTCCTGCCCCCGGTAGTGCGAGCGGATCGCCGAGGTGGTGTCGGTGCCGCCCAGCTCGCCGAAGCGGTCCAGGACCTTCAGCACCGACTCGCCCCGCTCGCAGTGCAGCCGCCTGCTGGTGGTGCCGAACTCGACGAGGTCCGCGTCCGCCGCCCGCAGCGCGAGCGCCGTGCCGAAGACCGCCGCCGCGTCGGCCCACGTGAGGTCGGAGCGGTCGGACAGCCGTGCGGAGAACATCGAGAACGAGCGGTCGACGAGCACCAACGTCCGGCCCGGCAGCGCGGGCACCTGGGCCAGCGAGTGACCGAGCGCCCTCTCCAGCGGGTAGGACCAGCGCAGCGACGGCGCGTGCCGGTACGCGGCGAGGTACCGGAACGGGAACTGCCGTGACCGCGCCACCTCCGACGGATCGCTGATGCGCGCCGCGACCTCGGCGGCGACCTCGTCCGAGACCCCCGCCTCGTCGAAGTTCCGCAGGTTGCGGACGAGTGCCATGGTCCCCATGGAGGGGATCACAGCCTCCCAGGCCGCCCTGTCCATCGGCCCCTGGAGCCAGCCGGCCAGCGCCTCCCAGGTCAGCCCCGCCGCCGCGAGCCGCTCGGCGCCGCCGGGCCCGGTGACGACCGCGCGCCGCCGCTCGACGGGCAGGGCCATCAGCGCGCGGTGCGCGGCGAGCACCGGGCTCGAACAGGGCGGTACGGCGGTGTCCGGGTGGTGCCGCCGGTCCAGGGCGTAACGGAACAGGTCGCCCTGCCACGGCTTGTCCGGGTCGGGCGCCGCGTGCACCAGGTTGAGGATGTCGCCGAAACGGTAGCCCTTGGCCGCGGTGTCGTACTTGAGCAGCGACCGGCCGTGGTAGAGCCGCCGTACGGCGTCGGCGATCCCGCGCTTGACGGGCTTGGGGACGGCACGGCCGTACGTGGCGGTCCAGTACGCGAGCAGTTCGCCGGGCTCGTCCGGGCGCTGCAGCACGGAGGCGACGACCTCGCGGTTGGAGGGGCCGTCGGTGGCCCCCACGGCCAGCCGGGCGTGCACGTACTCGGCGGCGCCCACCAGCGAGGCGGTGCGCAGGTTGCCCTCGCCGCGCAGCCAGCCGAGCAGGCCGGCGGTCCAGGCGGCGTCGGTGACGGCGAGTTCCCGTACGAGCCGCGCGAACCGGTCGTCACGGTCGGCACCGGACTCGTAGAAGGTCTGCTGGGACACGAGGGTGGAGACGGCGAGCAGGAAGAGCTCGGAGCGCTTGTCCCGCTCCTGGCCGCGGCCGCCCTGGAAGGTGCGCAGCACGCGTCCTGTCGAGGTGACCCGCGAAGCGGGCTGCGCCCGAGCCGCCCTGGTGTTGAACCGCGCCATGATGAATTCCCCCCGAATTCAGTGGAGTCTGGGAGGAGGCACAGAAAGGTAGGTGGTCTCCGAGAAAAGAAAGGGTCGGCGGCGGCCGCTCACCATGAACTGAGCCTCCCGAGGTCGGATCGGCGGCGGCGCCGGATTCTCTGAGAAAGAAGGAGCCGCAGCCTGCGCACCGGGAGGTGCATGAAGTTTTGGTGTCCAGAGTTCGAGGCCGGCGGAACCGACGTAGGTGCTCTGACCCCTGAGCTACACCGGCGCGTCGTACCGGTGGCGGGACTCGAACCCGCGGCCGCCCCATTATCAGTGGAAGTAGGTCCTGCCTTCGCACCTGGACGTGCACCACCATAGGGAAGCGGCCGCGGAGCGAACGAGCGAATTACGTTCAGCAGCCCTTCTGGCGCTTCCAGGGCCCGCTGATCGCGAGCATGATGCCCGGGATCTGGATGTTGGCGTACAGGGTCCGGCCGTCGGGCGAGAAGGTGACGCCGGTGAATTCGCTGTACTCCGGGGCGTCCGCGGTGCCGATGTTCAGTTCGTTGCGGGCGATCGGGTAGGTACGGCCGCTTTCGGTGGCGCCGAACAGGTGCTGGAGGCCCTCGCCGTCCTCGGCGATGACGAGACCGCCGTACGGGGAGACGGTGATGTTGTCCGGGCCGTCGAAGGCGCCTTCGGCGGACGGGTCCGGGTTGACGCCGATGAGGACCTTGAGGGTGAGGGTGCGGCGCTTCGGGTCGTAGAACCAGACGGCGCCGTCGTGCGGGACGGGGCTCTCCGCACGGGCGTAGGAGGAGACGATGTAGGCGCCGCCGTCGCCCCACCACATGCCCTCCAGCTTGCGGGCGCGGGTGATCTGGCCGGCGCCGAACTGCTTGCGCACGGAGACCGACTTCGCGTCGCGGTCGGGGACGTCGACCCAGTCGACGCCGTAGACCGTGCCGATCTTCGTGGCGCGGGACAGGTCGTCGACGAACTGGCCGCCGGAGTCGAAGCACTTGAAGGCCTGGAGGGTGCCCGCGTCGTCGGCGAGGGTGCGCAGCCTGCCGCGGCCGTGGTGGAAGCCCTGCGGCGGGGTCCAGCGGTAGAGCAGGCCGTTGGGCCCCGAGGCGTCCTCGGTGAGGTAGAGGTGGCCGCGCTTGGGGTCCACCACGACGGCCTCGTGGGCGTACCGGCCCAGCGCCTTGACGGGCTTGGGGTCGCGGTTTGCCCGGCGGTCCTCGGGGTCCACCTCGAAGACGTAGCCGTGGTCCTTGGTCATGCCGTTGGCGCCGGCCTTGTCCTCGGTCTCCTCACAGGTCAGCCAGGTGCCCCAAGGGGTGCTGCCACCCGCGCAGTTGGTGGAGGTACCGGCGATGCCGACCCATTCGGCGACGTGGCCGCCGGGCCGGACCTCGACGACCGTGCAGCCACCGGCGGCGGCCGGGTCGTACACCAGGCCCTCGGCGAGCGGGACCGGGTGGTCCCAGTCGGCCCGCGGGCCCTTCAGCTCGTGGTTGTTGACGAGCAGGGTGGCGCCGCGCGGCCCGTCGAAGGTGGCGGTGCCGTCGTGGTTGGAGGGGGTGAACTCGCCGGACTCCAGCCTGGTCCGGCCGCTGTACGTAATGATCTTGTACGTGAAGCCGGCGGGGAGCGCGAGGATGCCGTGCGGATCGGCGACCAGCGGGCCGTAGCCGACGCCGCGGTGCCCGGGCGCCGACTCGCCCTCGGCGGAGTCGGAAGCGGCGAGCGCGTTCGGGGCGGTGGCGAGGGCGCCGACGCTGCCCGCCAGCGCGACACCGGCACCGGTGATCGCGGATTTCCTGGCGAAGTCCCTGCGGGTGAGCGACATGGTGTCTCCTGTGACGGTCGGAGTGCCGTGGAGGGTGGCGGACCTCAAGACGGCGCACACGCTCCCGGTCACTCCTGAACGCCGGTTGAACAGCGGGCGACATCGGCTCCGGTTTTTCCATGAATCCGTAAGCACCGGCCCACGGGAGCCAAAAGTCACGCCGCGCAAACCCCCTCCCGCTCGCTACACCCCATGCTGGGAACGCGCCTTGAAGGCCGCCTTCCTGGCCTCCTTCGCCACCTTCTTGTCCGGGTGCAGCCGGCCCATCGCCTCCAGCACCTCGGCCGTGTCGGGGTGCCCCACCCGCCACGCCTCGGCGAAGAACCCGGCGTGCTGCCGGGCCAGCCCCTCGACGAGGGCCTGGAGTTCCTCCGAGTTCCCCTCGGCCGCGAGCTGCGCGGCCACCGTGTCGACGGTCAGCCAGAAGATCAGGTCCTGGGAGGGCTGCGGCACGTCGGCCGCGCCGCGTTCGGCGAGCCAGACCCGGGCCAGCCCGCCCAGTTCCGGGTCGTCCAGGACCTCGCGCAGGGCGGGCTCGGCCTCGGGCCCGAGCAGCGACAGCGCCTGCTGGCAGCGCAGCCGCCGCAGCGGGGCGCCCGGGTCCGCGCCGCGCGCGGCGGACAGCAGCTCCCGGGCGGCGGCCAGGGACTCACGGCGGGCCAGCCACTGCTCGGTCTCGGCCCGGGCGGCTCCCTGCGGGAAGGCGGCCGTACCGTCGAGCAGCGCGTCCGCGCCCTTGTCGGCGAGTTCACCGACCGCCGGCGCCTGGAAGCCCGCCTCCAGCAGCCGCGCCCGCAGCCCGTAGGCGCCGAGCGGGGTCAGCCGCACCATGCCGTAGCGGGAGACGTCGGCCTCGTCGACCGGTCCGGCGGCCGGTTCCTCGTCGGTGTCGGCCATCAGCGTCTCGTCCACCGGCTGGTACTCGACCAGCCCGACCGGCTCCAGCAGCCGGAACTGGTCGTCGAGCCGCATCATCGCGTCGGAGACCTGTTCGAGGACGTCGTTGGTCGGCTCGCCCATGTCGCTGGGCACGATCATCGACGCGGCGAGCGCGGGCAGCGGCACCGGCGCCGCACCGGGTCCGTCCTCGCTCGCCGTCAGCAGGTAGAGGTTACCGAGGACACCGTCGAGGAAGTCCGCCTCCGCCTGGGGGTCCCATCCGAGTGACGAGAAATCGACCTCGCCGCCCTCGTCGAGCGCGTCGACAATTCCGTCCAGGTCGGGCACGCTCGCGTCGGCGATCACGGTGTCGAGCGCCGCCTGCCACACCGCGAGGACGTCGTGCGGCGAGCCGCCGGTGAGCTGCCCCAGCTCCTCCCCCGCCGCCACGGTGCCGTGCTCCTCGTCGAGGATCTCGACCAGCCCGGCGTCCACCGCGACCCGCCAGGCCTCACCGGCGTACGCGGCGGCATCGTCCCCGCTGAGGCCGAGCAGCTCGGCGGCGGCCGGGATCTGCTCCTCGACCAGTTCGCCACCTGCGTCGACGCGGGTGTCCGGGCCGGCCCAGCGGGCGAGCCGGGCGGCCCGGGAGAGCAGCGGCGTGGACAGTGCGGCGCGCGCCAGCTCCGCTTCGGGAAGCAACCGCACCGGCGGCAGGGGCGAGCTGTCTGACATCGGCTGGTTCTCCTCGGATGCCTGGGCGGTCGTACGGCGACCTGGACGTCGTACCGACATCCGTACGGCCACCTGGACGCCGTACGGCTCAACCGCTCAGCCTAGACGGATTTCCACCCATGCCGACCGGTTCATCTCCCGGCCCGCTCCCGCACATGGCCGAAACCTTGACAACTCCCGCCGCCGACCAGGAGATTTCGCCCGCACCGGGGCAGTGACCGGATCGCCGACATGAGCGGCGGATCCGGCTCAGGACCGGCCGAACACTCCGTTCAGCCAGTCCTGCCAGGCCGCCTCGTTCGCCGCGCCGTCGGCGTCCGGCGCGAAGTCGTGGACGCTGATGCCGACCGGGGCGCCCCAGTGGTTGCGCCCGAAGAACCGGACGAGGGCGTCGTCGGTGCGCAGCCCGACGAAGTACCGGTCGCGGTAGTCGACCACCGCGTCCAGGGTCCGCCCGCCGGGGCCGGGGACGGCCGCCTTGGCGCCCTCGGCCACGTCGTCCGGCAGGCCGAGGGCCCGCACCACCGCGTCGAACGCGTCCGGCGCCCGGGACGCCTCCGGCCCGTTCAGCTGGGCGAAGGTGACCGGGCGGGGCGCGAAGTGGGTGAGGTACTCGCGCAGGGTGTGCAGGTAGAAGCCGGTGTGCCGGTTCGCGCCGTCGTACTGGTTGTCCCAGTCGTCGGTGAAGATCCCGCTGTGCACGTAGCGCACCCAGGCGCGGCGGCCTCCGTCGCGCGGCTCGATGAGGTGCTCCAGCTGGTTGGCGCTCTGCGTCGGGAAGCCGACGTCCTCGCTGCGGGTGACCAGGTGGTGCGGCGGGTCGTAGGCGGTGACGGCCGAGCCGAAGGCCGCCGCGCCGCCGACCCTGGGCTCGGGCGGCTCCATCGGCCACAGGTAGCCACCGGTGCCGTGGGTGATCGCCTCCCACACCTCCGCAGGCGTGGCGTCGACCTCGAACTCACGGACGATCTCGAATTCCTTGGACATGACGGGACTCCTGCTGCCTACTGGCCCGGGGCGGGGGCGGTGGGTCCGTCCTCCGCGCGGGCGGAGGATTCCTCGTGCGCGGGGGCGGACAGTTCCTCGTGCGCGGGGGCGGCTGGTTCCTCGTGCGCGGGGGCGGCTGGTTCCCTGAGTACGGGATGGAGGGCGACGACGATGCGGTGGTCCCGGCCGCCTTCCGCGCCGGGCGCGTCGTACTTGCGGACGAGCGCGCTCACACCCGCCGTCAGCTCCTGCACGAACGCGGCCCGGTCGGCGGCGGAGGCGAAGCGGACCTCGCCGTCCAGCGCGTAGGTGGCCAGCCGCTTGCGCGCCTTCGCGGCGCCGGTGATCAGCGCGCCGACGTCCCGCACCAGACGGGCGCCGAGCGCGAGCAGCCAGCGCGCGGAGAGCTGGTCGCGGAAGCGGTCCGGGTCCGGCTGCACGGCGGGCAGCGCGGCCGGTGAGATGACGTACGACGCGGCGGTCGCCCGCATCAGCCGCTCGGTGACGTTTCCCTTGCGCCGCTCCCCCGCCAGCTCGACGAGGCCATGCCGCTCCAGCGCCTTGAGGTGGTAGTTCACCTTCTGCCGCGGCAGCCCCACCCTGCCGGCCAGCATCGTGGCCGACGCGGGCGCGGCGGCCAGTTCGGCGAGCAGCCGGGCCCGCACGGGGTCCAGCGACACGACCGCCGCCTCGGGGTCCTCGATCACGGTGACATCCAGCATGGCCCCACCCTCCCACCGAAAACTTTTCCTGTCCAGGTGGCTCAAGTTTTCGGAGGGAGGGTGGGGCCCAAGACTGGCGGTGGGACCGGGCCCACGGCGGGGCCGGCCCTCCCGGTGGGCTCAGCGGCGCGAACCGCGGCGCAGCACGCCCACGGCCACGCCCGCGGCGGCGAGGGCGGCGCCCGCGATCAGAATCTGCCGGGGGCGGCGCAGTGCGGCGCGTACCGCCAGGCGCGCGGGGCGTGCGAGAGGCCCCTGGGCGGCGCGACCGGCCTCGGCGACCTTCTCGGAGGCGAGGTGCCCCGCCCGCCCGGCCTGCTCCTGGACGACGTGTCCGGTCCTGAGCGCCCGCTCCTGGACCGTGTGCCGCGCCTTCAGCATCTGCTCCTGCGCCGTGTGCCCGCCCCTGACCGCCCGGCTCTGGGCCTGGTGACCGGCCTTGGTCGCGCCCGAGCGCAGCTGCACGCTCAGGGCACCGGCCTTGTCCATCAGATCGGCGGCGCGCGCCTGGGTGCGCCCCTTGAGGTCGGCCTTCGCCGCCAACGCGCCCGCGGTGCCGGTCAGTCGAGCCCCCGTCCCGCGTGCGGTCCTCTTCGTCATCGGTGCCCCTCCTGAGTGTCGTCGGCTTCCACTCTGCTTGACACCCGGGTACCCGGATCAGCGGCGCTCAGCCCTGCGCGCGCCACCGCCGGACAAGGTCTTCGTAGCACTGCTAAGACATGAACCGGAGAAAAATTAAGTAGAGCTAAGCTGACCTCGCGCCGAGACTACCCCCATGACGACACCACAAGGCACCACGCCCTCCCCCTCTCCTTCCTCTGCCCCCGCCCCGCGCCCCTTCGGACGGACCCTGTGCGCGATGGTCACGCCGTTCACCACGGCGGGTGCGATCGACCTGGCCGGTGCCGGGCGGCTGGCCGCGCATCTGGTGGCGGAGGGCTGCGACGGCCTGGTGCTGAACGGCACCACCGGCGAGTCACCGACCACGACGGACGCGGAGAAGGCGCAGCTGATCGAGGCCGTGCGGGAGGCGGTGGGCGAGCGGGTGCCGCTCGTGGCGGGCGTGGGCACCGCGGACACCCGGCACACCGTCGAACTGGCGCTGGCCGCCGAGAAGGCGGGCGCCGACGGTGTCCTGGTGGTGTCGCCGTACTACAGCCGGCCCCCTCAGGACGCGCTGGAGGCGCACTTCCTGGAGGTGGCGGAGGCGAGCGGGCTGCCGGTGATGCTGTACGACATCCCCGGCCGCACCGGCACCCGCATCGAACCGGAGACTCTGGTCCGGCTCGCCCGGCATCCCCGGATCGTCGCCGTGAAGGACTGCTCGTACGACTTCCTCGGCACCCAGAAGGTGCTGGCACGCACCGGTTTGGCGTACTACGCGGGCTGCGACGAGCACATCCTCGCCCTGTACGCGGTGGGCGCGGCGGGCTGCGTGAGCACGGTCGCGAACGTGGTGCCGGGGCGGGTCGCCGCGATCCTGGACGCCTTCGACGCGGGCGACACCGCCCGGGCGGCCGGACTCCAGCTGCGGGCCATCCCGCTGATCGAGGCGATGACGGCGGGGGCGCTGCCGGGCACGGTCACGGCGAAGGCCCTGCTCAGCGCGCTGGGCCTGCCGGCGGGACCGGTACGGGCACCGCTCAGGCCCGCCGACCGGGAGACGGCCGACGGGCTGCGGGCGGTGTACGCGGAACTGGTGTCGACGGGCGGCTGATCAGCGCTCGGCGAAGACCGGTTCCCAGCGGCCGGCGTAACCGTGTCCCGTACGGAAGCCGCTCAGCGGGACGACCTTGTCGCTGCCGAGGGTGACGAGGACCAGCCGGTCGTGGTACGCGCCGCCCCTGTCCTTGCCCCTGTCCCAGGCGATCAGCGACCTGTCGTCGGCCCAGGCGAGCAGCTCCTGCCCGGGCACCTCGACCTGTTCGCCGGTGTCGAGGTCGAGGACCCAGGAGGAGGTCTTCATGGTCCTGCCCGCGAAGTCGCCGGCGACCCTCCTGCCGTCGGGCGACAGTCCCGCCTCGACGTACCACTTCAGGTTCCGCTCCCTGACCGGCGCGGGGACCTCGTCGCCCTGGAGGTCGTAGAACTGCGTCCCGGGATCGGAGGTCAGGCCGGACCAGACGTACAGTCCGGAGCGGCTGAGGGCGAAGTCCTGGCGGGAGTTGATGGTGGACAGCCCCATGCTGTCGTGCGGGTCGCGCACCGCACTCCAGGAACCCTTCCCGGACGCCACGTCGAGAACGTAGAAGCCGGTGCGCGGCATGGTGGCGGGCATGGAGAAGACTTTGACGTCCTTGTCATCCGTCGTCTGGGTCAGGACGTCGGGGTCGGTGGCGTAGGTCGTCGCGACGAGCCTGCGGCCGTCGTGAGAGAAGGCGATCCCGCCGACGCCGTGCTCGACCGGGATCCAGCGGGCCACCTTGCCGGTGCCGAGGTCGAGCAGGCCGATCCGCGACGCGGGCAGCTGCCGCTCCAGTACGGCGGCGGTCTTCAGGTTCGGGGCGACGGCGACGTACGACCACCGGGCGTCCTTCTCGTAGCGGCCGGTGCGCTCGTCCAGCAGCCAGTAGGTGCGGGTGGTGCGGGAACGGTGGGCCGTCTCCTTGACCGTGTCGACGGTGTAGTAGGCGGCCATCGTGGCGTCGCCGGCCCGGATCAGCTCGTGGGGCGGCGACTGGTCGGGGTGGGCTCGGGTCTCGTCGGGGTCGAGGACCCCGGCGGGCCGTACGTCCGCCTTGCCGCCGTCGAGCAGCGGCACGCCCACCGCGACGGCGACCACGGCCGCGGCGGCCACGGCGACGGCGGCGATGCGGCGGGTCCGGCGGTGCCGGCGGGCACCGAGGACCCGGTCGGCGAATCCCGGCGCCGCGGGGGGCTGTTCGGCGGCCTGTTCACGCAGGGCGTCCCGGACGAGTTCCTCGACGTTCACGGCCGCACCTCCACGGGCGAGTAGTCACGGGACGGCGGCTCTTCGGGTCCGGGGTCCGAACCGAGGGCGGCCAGTTCGGGCGCGAGGACGCGCAGCCGGGCGAGGGAGCGGTGGGTGGCGGAGCGTACGGTGCCGACGGAACAGCCGAGCAGCCGGGCGACGTCGGCCTCGGGGAGGTCCTCGAAGTAGCGCAGGACCAGTACGGCGCGCTGGCGGGCGGTGAGCCGGGAAAGGGCCGCGCGGAGCACGAGCCGCAGCTCGGTGGCGGACGTGCTGTCGGGTCCCGGTGGGCTCTCCGGCGGCTCGGCGACGCTGAGTTCACGCCGTCGCCACTTCAACCGCCAGCGGCTGATCTGCTGCCGGTAGAGGACCTGCCGTACGTACGCCTCGGGCTCGTCGATGCGCTGCCAGCGGTCCGCCGCCTTCATCAGGGCGTTCTGCAGCAGGTCCTCGGCGGCGTGCCGGTCACCGCCGGTCAGCAGCACGGCGGTTCTCAGCAGCGCCGTGGACCGGGTGTCCACGAAGTCCCGGAAGCTCTCCTGCAGTTCCGCATCCATCGTCACCTTCTCTTCCGCCGGGCCTACCTCGTGTCCGGGCCCCGTACCCGTGCTGACGCGCGCGGGGCGGCGCCACTATGCCTGTCCAGCACGGGAAAACCTCCACGCGCCCCGACCACCCGCTGCCGTACGTTGTCCCTGGACGTCGACGGCCCGCTCAACCCGTACGCCGCGCAGCCCGAGCGACGCCCTGAGGGCTGTACGACGATCCGCGCGGCCGTCCGGCCCGGGCACCCCCTGCGGGTGTGGCTGAACCCGGCCCACGGCCCGGCGCTGCTGGCCCTCGGCTACGAGCTGTGCTGGGCGACCACCTGGATGACCGCGGCGAACCGCCGGCGTCGGCAAACCGGCGAGAGCTGAGCAGAAGGTCTGGGCAGCGGTGATCGGGGCAGGCGGCCGCAGCTCACGGCCGCCCGTGATCAGTTGTGGCCGTTCTGATTGCGATGCAGGTCAAGGTGTCAACTTGCCCCGTGGGCCGTGTCGGGGCCGGTGCACTGTGGCGTGCGGGGTGCTCTCATGCTGTCCGCCGTCGCCCCAGGCAGAGCCGAGCGGGCGTGGTCCTCGATGTGTGGGTTGAGGGGGCGACTACTGCAAGCCTGCCGCGTTTCGAACATCGAGGTCCGAGAAGAAGCGGTCCACGATCTCGCTGTCGGCGACACCTTCGAGAGTTTCGCCGACCACCCGACCGGCCAGCTCCGTGGCCAACGACACGACGTCTCCCCGCAGCTCCGTCTCCGCAAGGACGCGATCGGCCCCGAGCCGTGCCTGAGCTTCCAGGATCATCGCCTCGCGTTCCCGCAGGCCCTCGGCGCGAAGCTCGGCGATCAGTTGCGTGCCCCGCTCCAAAGCCTCCTGGCGCAGGCGCGCCGCCTCGTGTCGGGCCTCAGCCAGCTCCTCGCGATACTTGGTGAGGACTTCACCGGCTTCCGCCGCCAGCTGTTCAGCACATTCCATCTGGCCCTCGATGGCGTCCCTCCGTTCGCCGAGAGCCTTGTTGATGCGTGGCAAGAGAAGCTTGGTCATGCAGACGAAGACCACAGCGAAGCTCACCACGCCGACCACCGTTGGCGCGAGCCCAGGTATCAGAATGCCCATGCCAAGACCATACGAGAGTAATGCTTGCGTCAAGGGGCCTACCAGGTAAGAGTTCGCTTCTATCTGGTTCAGCAGCCACCTCGCTCGCGTCTGGATCAGCCAGAAACTGCCGCAGGGAGAAGGGTTTCTGGTGACCGCGTGGATAAGAGTCCGACTGCTGTCCAGCACAGCCGAGGGCGCCGTCTACACATGGGCCGATGACGAGGAACGCGAAGGCTGGCTGATCTTCAACCCGACTGACAGCAGCTTCCATTCTTGCGATAGCACGGGGAATCCGCCCCCAGGCGCAATGAGTGTCAACATGGAGACTCAAGATCTGCAGAATCGGGACGAGCATTGCTGGCGCTCGTTCTTGCAAGCAGCCTACGGAGTATGGAAGGCGTACCAAGAGAACCGGAGCTATCCCCAGATTGCTGACCGCTGCTTCTACTGACCCACCCGCAGGGGGAGTCCGACGGCGAACAGCCGACCGGCGATGGCCGCCACGCTGACTCCCGAAGCGAGCGCAGGGGGACCGCCCTCCCTCCCGTGCGCAGATCGGCCAGGGGTGCGGAGTGGGCGAGAACGTCGTCCGCCGAGCGCAGGAACTGCTGATCTCACAGGGCGTGCTGGGAGAGCGAGCGGGATCGGGTACGTACGTCGCCGAGCCCCAGCAACCGACGCCAAAGTCCCCGCCCCTGCTGACATCGCCGCGCGACGGGGGATCGCCGAAGGCGAGCTCTGCGTGCGGACCACGTACGGGTTCCTCGTCGTCCTCCCCGAGGGAGGCCCGAACGCCGGTACGGACAGCGCAAACCGCATGGCCGCCATCGGGATCACCGTCGGCCACGCCGTGGAGCAGCCGGAGCCCCCGCCGGGCCAGCGCCGAGGAAGCCTCCCTCTTCGGCATCCAGAAGGCCGCCCTTGTCACCCACATCCGGCGGACCTAGTACAGCGACCAGCGACGCCCCGTCGAGACCACCCCGGACATCATCATGCCTGCCGCCCACTGCGAGATCGTCTACGAAATCCCCGCCCATCGATATCCCGAAGCCCTGCCGAAGCCGACAAGTCCGCTGGACGTCCCGTCCGGAGGGAGCACGTGAGCGCCCTCCCCGGGCCGTCCTCGGGCGGTGGAAGGGCGCTCAGCGGTGACCGACGTCGACAACTGCCGACAGCTGGGCAGCAGGTCAGAGCGATGATCGGTCAGGCGGCCGCAGGTCACGGCCACCCCACGTCAGTTGTGGCTGTGCAGGATCTCGTTCAGGCCGCCCCAGACCGCGTTGTTCGGGCGGGCCTCGACGGCGCCGGAGACCGAGTTGCGGCGGAAGAGGATGTTGGAGGCGCCGTTGAGTTCACGCGCCTTGACGATCTGGCCGTCGGGCATGGTGATGCGGGTGCCCGCGGTGACGTACAGGCCGGCCTCGACCACGCACTCGTCGCCGAGCGCGATGCCGACGCCCGCCTCGGCGCCGATCAGGCAGCGCTCGCCGATGGAGATGATGACGTTGCCGCCGCCGGACAGGGTGCCCATGGTGGAGGCGCCGCCGCCGATGTCCGAACCGTCGCCGACGACGACGCCGGCCGAGATACGGCCCTCGACCATGGACGTGCCGAGCGTGCCGGCGTTGAAGTTGACGAAGCCCTCGTGCATGACGGTGGTGCCCTCGGAGAGGTGCGCGCCGAGGCGGACCCGGTCGGCGTCGGCGATCCGGACGCCCTTCGGGACGACGTAGTCGGTCATCCGCGGGAACTTGTCGACCGAGGTCACCTGGAGGTGCAGGCCCTCGGCGCGGGCGTTCAGCCGGACCTGCTCGATCTCGTCGACGGCGACCGGACCGAGGGAGGTCCACGCGACGTTCGCGAGGAAGCCGAACTGACCCTCCAGGCTCAGGCCGTGCGGCTTGACCAGGCGGTGCGAGAGCAGGTGCAGGCGCAGGTAGACGTCGTGCGCGTCGATCGGCTTCTCGTCGATCGAGGCGATGACCGTGCGGACCGCGACGACCTCGACGTTGCGGCGGGCGTCCGGGCCGATCGCTTGGGCCGCACCCGCGCCGAGGAGTTCCACGGCCCGCTCGGCGGAGAGCGTCTCGGTGCCGGCCGGGCCGGGCTCGGCGACCAGCTCGGGGGCGGGGAACCAGGTGTCGAGAACGGTGCCGTCGGCGGCGATGGTGGCGAGGCCGGCGGCGACGGCTCCGGTGGTGCGAACGTTCGTGTCGGTCATGCTGAGAAACCTAACGTGAGCTGGGCACCCAGAGCGAACCACGTCTCACGTGCCGGTACCGGAAACCGAGACCGGACGGGTGGGGGCGACGCGGCCCGGGCAGGCGCGGGCAGCGAGCTCCAGACCGGCGGAGCGACCGGGCCAGCGCCGGGAGCCGGGTCCCGACCGGCGGAGCCATCCCGGCGGGTGGTGCCGACGGCGTTTCCGCGCCGCCCCAGGGGCGGCGAACGCGTCAGTACCGGTGGCGCCGTCCGCGCCCGCACCGGTAGCGGCGCCTGCGCCGGAGGCGACGCCGGCACCGCTGCCGCGGTCCGCGCCCGCGCCGTCGCCCTGAAGCGGCGCCCCGCTCCGGCCCCCTAAGCGCGGCGCGGCCCGATCACCCTCGCCAGCACCTCCCTGGCGTACTCCTCGTCGTACTCCGCCCCCGTCAGCAGCACCTGGAGGCAGATCCCGTCCATGAGCGCGACCAGCGCCCGTGCCGTGACCGGGTCGGTGCGGTGGGCGAGGCGGTGGGCGAGGTCGTCGGCCCACTCGGCGGCGACGGGGCGCAGGGCGGGGCGGCGCAGGGCGGCGAGGTAGAGCTCGTACTCCAGCTCGACGCCGGTGCGGTCACCGGCCAGCCACTCCCCCAGCCAGCCCGCCAGTTCCGCCGCCAGGTCGGTCCGCGGGTCCTCGAGTCCCCCGCGCGAGGCGATCACCTTGGCGAAGCCCTCGCTGGCCTGGCGCAGGGCGGCGACCATCAGCTCGTCGAGGGTGCTGAAGTGGTAGGTCGTGGAACCGAGCGGCACGTCCGCCGCGGCGGCGACGGAGCGGTGACTGAGGCCAGCAAGCCCTTTCTCGCCGACCACCCGGATCGCCGCCTCGATGATCCGCTGCCGGCGCTCCGGGTCGTAACGGCGGGGCATCAGTGCGCACCTCCCAGGTTCAGGACCACCACTCCCCCGACGATCAGCGCGATCCCGGCGACCTTGACCAAGGACAGGCCCTCGCCGAACAGCAGCAGGCCGAGCACGGCGATGGTCGCGGTGCCGACCCCGGCCCAGATCGCGTACGCCGTGCCGATCGACACGGTCTTCAGGGTCTGGGCGAGGAGCAGGAAGGAGACGACGTACCCCAACGCCGTCACCAGCGTCGGCCAGAGTCGGCTGAAGCCGTCGCTGTACTTCATCGCCGTCGTGGCGGCGACCTCGGCGGCTATGGCGCCGGCGAGTGTCAGGTATCCCATGTGTACGAGTGTACGCAACGTTGTGTACGGCCGTACACAACCGGCCGCCCGGCCCTCGGGGCAGGACACCTCTCCCCCAAGTAGGTTCAGGTGCCACGCAGTTGGGGTTCCAGGGCGGTCGGCCACAGATGGGTCACGAACTCCCCCTGACGTCACCAGAAAATGTTTAATCCTCACAGAAAACGCTAGCCCAAACGGCTCCCCGCAGCCCCACGGCTCCACTAGTGTGTGCACCTCTGTGATCCACCCTTGCTTCACACCTCACCCACGTCACCCTCACACCCCCGGCTGCCGCTGCCTTGGCGCCGCTGGAGGAATCACGCATGCCAGAAACCACCCCCCAACCCCCGCCGCACCCCCAGTGGGAGAACGGCTGGGGCCCCGACACCTCCCGGGCTCCCGGGACCCGAAGACTCTGGCTGGCCGGGACACTGGCGATCGCCACGGTCGTCGCCTGTGTCACCGCGATAGCCGTCAGCCACCACACCACTGACCAGGCGTCGCCTCCGCCGGTCACCGGCGCGGCCCTCGACAACGGCCCCGGTCTGCTTTCCTTCGCCTCCCCGACGGCCTCGGGCGGGGCCACCCAGCCGAAGGGCACCTCGGGCATGTCGTCGGCCTCCGCGGCCGACAGCCCCTCCCCCGAGGCGACCGGCGGTAAGCACGGCACCGGCGGCCCGAAGGCCTCGCCGTCCGCCGCGAAGCCCTCCAAGTCGTCGGCCGCGGGGGGAGGTTCCGGCGGCGCGGGCGGCTCCGGCGGTTCAGGCGGGTCCAGCGGCTCCGGCGGTTCAGGCGGTTCAGGCGGTTCGGGTACGCCGACCGGCGCAGGCGGCACCTCGGTCCGCTCGGTCAACTACCCGGACCGCTACTGGCACGTGAGCGGCAGCTACGTGAAGCTGGACCAGCCCGGCGGCTCCGAGTCCCGGCAGGACTCCACTTTCTCGCTGGTCAAGGGCCTGGCGAACAGCTCCTGTTACTCCTTCGCCACGCACGACGGGCTGTACCTGCGCCACCAGAACTTCGTGCTGCGCGCCGAGCGCAACGACGGCAGCGGACTGTTCCAGCAGGACGCCACCTTCTGCCCCCAGAGGACGGGGTACTCGGGCGACGTGCTGTTCCAGTCGGTGAACTACCCCAATTACGCCCTGCGTCACAAGAACTTCCAGCTGTACCTGGACCCGTACGGCTACAACACCGCCAACCGCCAGGACTTCTACTTCGACCTGGTGGACGGGCTCAGCTGAGACGCGGAAAAGCGGCGGCAACCCGAGCCGGGTGCCGCCGCTTTCACGTACGCGGGATGCTCAGACGTTGAACCCGAGCGCCCGCAGCTGCTCGCGGCCGTCGTCGGTGATCTTGTCGGGGCCCCACGGGGGCATCCAGACCCAGTTGATGCGCAGTTCGCTGACGAGACCGTCCGTGGCGGACTTGGCCTGGTCCTCGATGACGTCGGTCAGCGGGCAGGCCGCCGAGGTCAGGGTCATGTCGATCGTCGCGATGTTCGCGTCGTCGATGTGGATGCCGTAGATCAGGCCGAGGTTGACGACGTCGATGCCCAGCTCGGGGTCGACGACGTCGTACAGCGCCTCACGGAGTTCCTCCTCCGAGGCGGGCTTCATCTCAACGGTCTCGCTCATGCCGTCCTCCTTTCGGCGTCGGCCGCGCCGGCCAGCGCCTGGGCCGTCGCGTCCTTCCACGCCATCCAGCTCAGGAGGGCGCACTTGACCCGCGCGGGGTACTTGGAGACCCCGGCGAACGCGACGGCGTCCTCCAGGACGTCCTCCATCGCCTCGTCGGGCTCCAGCTTGCCCTTGGACTGCATCAGCTCCAGGAAGGTCTCCTGGATCTTCTGCGCGTCCGCGAGGTCCTTGCCCACGAGGAGTTCGTTCAGTACGGAGGCGCTCGCCTGGCTGATCGAGCAGCCCTGGCCCTCGTACGAGACGTCCTCGATCGTGGTGCCGTCGTACTTCACTCGGAGGGTGATCTCGTCGCCGCACGTCGGGTTCACGTGGTGTACCTCGGCGTCGCCATCCCTGAGACCACGCCCGTGCGGGTTCTTGTAGTGGTCCAGGATGACTTCCTGGTACATCGAGTCCAGCTTCACGGTGTCAGCTCACGCCCTTCAGCCGAAGAAGTTCCGTACGTGCTCCAGGCCCTCGACCAGAGCGTCGATCTCGGCCGGCGTGGAGTACAGATAGAACGACGCTCGCGTGGTCGCAGGAATTCCGTAGCGCAGGCAGACGGGACGGGCGCAGTGGTGGCCGACCCGGACCGCGATGCCCTGCTCGTCGAGGACCTGGCCCACGTCGTGCGGGTGGATGTCCCCGAGCGTGAAGGAGATCGCCGCGCCCCGGTCCTCGGCCGTGGTGGGGCCGATGATCTTCAGGTCGGGGACCTCGGTGAGACGCTTCACCGCGTACTCCGTCAGCGCGTGCTCATGGGCGAGGATCTTGTCCATGCCGATGGCGCTCAGGTAGTCGATCGCCGCGCCGAGACCGACCGCCTGGGCGATCGGGGGGGTGCCCGCCTCGAACTTGTGGGGGGCCGGAGCGTAGGTCGAGGAGTGCATCGACACCGTCTCGATCATCTCGCCGCCGCCGAGGAACGGGGGCAGGTCCTCGAGCAGCTCCTGGCGGCCCCACAGGACGCCGATGCCGGTCGGGCCGCACATCTTGTGGCCGGTGAAGGCCACGAAGTCGGCCTGCAGGGCCTGTACGTCCAGCGGCATGTGCGGGGCGGCCTGGGAGGCGTCGATGCAGACGAGCGCGCCGACCTCCTGCGCCCGCCGGATTATCGTCTCGACCGGGTTGACCGTGCCCAGGATGTTCGACACCAGCACGAAGGAGACGATCTTCGTCTTCTCCGTGATGACCTCGTCGATGTTGGACAGGTCGAGACGGCCGTCGTCGGTGAGGCCGAACCACTTCAGCTTCGCGCCCGTGCGCTGCGCGAGCAGCTGCCACGGCACGATGTTGGAGTGGTGCTCCATCTCCGTGATGACGATCTCGGTCTCGTGGTCCACCCGGTAGGGCTCGTCGGCCCAGCCCAGCATGTTGGCCACGAGGTTCAGCGACTCGGAGGCGTTCTTGGTGAAGATCACCTCGTCGCGGCTGGGCGCGTTGATGAACTCGGCGACCTTGTCGCGCGCGCCCTCGTACAGCGCCGTGGCCTCCTCGGCGAGCACATGCACACCGCGGTGGACGTTGGCGTTGTAGCGCTCGTAGTACTCGCTCAGGGCGTCCAGCACCTGGCGCGGCTTCTGCGAGGTCGCCGCGTTGTCCAGGTAGACGAGCTTCCGGTCGTCGTGGACCAGCCGGTCCAGGATCGGGAAGTCCTTGCGGATCGCCTCGCCAAGAAGATTGGACTCAGTGAGGAGGCCCGGCAACTGTGTCACTCGGATGCGCCGCCCTTCGTGTAAGCCTCGTAACCCTCGTTCTCCAGCTTGTCGGCCAGCTCGGGACCGCCGGACTCGACGATCCGGCCACCGGCGAACACGTGCACGTGGTCGGGCTTGATGTAGCGCAGGATGCGCGTGTAGTGCGTGATCAGCAGGGTGCCGACCTCGCCGGTCTCGCGGACGCGGTTGACGCCCTCGGAGACGATGCGCAGGGCGTCGACGTCGAGGCCGGAGTCGGTCTCGTCGAGGATCGCGACCTTCGGCTTGAGCAGTTCGAGCTGCAGGATCTCGTGGCGCTTCTTCTCACCGCCGGAGAAGCCCTCGTTCACGTTGCGCTCGGCGAAGGAGGGGTCGATGCTGAGGCGCTCCATGGCCTCGCGGACCTCCTTCACCCAGGTGCGCAGCTTGGGGGCCTCGCCGCGGATGGCGGTGGCGGAGGTGCGCAGGAAGTTGGAGACCGAGACGCCGGGTACCTCGACCGGGTACTGCATCGCCAGGAACAGGCCCGCGCGGGCCCGCTCGTCGACGGACATCTCCAGGACGTCCTCGCCGTCGAGCAGCACGGTGCCGCCGGTGATCGTGTACTTGGGGTGACCGGCCAGCGAGTAGGCGAGGGTCGACTTGCCGGAGCCGTTGGGGCCCATGATGGCGTGCGTCTCGCCCTGCTTCACGGTGAGGTCGACGCCCTTGAGGATCTCCTTCGTGGCGTTGTCGGCCTCGACGGTGACGTGCAGGTCTCGGATTTCAAGCGTTGCCATGGATTGCCTCAGGACTCCTGGGTGAGGGAGACGAGCACGTCGTCCCCTTCGATCTTTACGGGGTATACGGGGACGGGGCGCGTGGCCGGGAGGCCGGACGGCTTGCCGGTGCGCAGGTCGAAGCTGGAGCCGTGCAGCCAGCACTCGATCTGGCAGTCCTCCACCTCGCCCTCGGAGAGCGAGACGTTGGCGTGGGAGCAGATGTCGTGGATCGCGAACACCTCTCCCTCGGTGCGGACGAGCGAGACCGGCGTGCCGTCGAGTTCCACCCGCTTCGGGGTGTCCTCCTCCAGCTCGCTCAGTCCGCAGGCGCGCACGAACGCGGTCGGGGCTGTCATGCGACCGAGGCCTCCAGCTCCTCCTCGATCTTGGCGAGCAGGCGCTCCTCGATGTCGGCGACACCGATCTGCTGGACCAGTTCGGCGAAGAAGCCGCGGACGACGAGGCGGCGGGCCTCGTGCTCCGGGATGCCGCGGGCCATCAGGTAGAAGAGCTGCTCGTCGTCGAAGCGGCCGGTGGCGGAGGCGTGGCCGGCGCCGACGATCTCGCCGGTCTCGATCTCCAGGTTCGGCACCGAGTCGACGCGCGCGCCGTCCGTGAGGACCAGGTTGCGGTTCATCTCGTAGGTGTCGGTGCCCTCGGCCCTGGCCTCGATGAGGACGTCACCGATCCAGACGGCGTGCGCCTGCTCGCCCTGGAGCGCGCCCTTGTAGGCGACGTTGGACTTGCAGTGCGGGGCGTTGTGGTCGACCAGCAGGCGGTGCTCCTGGTGCTGGCCGGCGTCGGTGAAGTACAGGCCGTACAGCTCGGCCTCGCCGCCGGGGCCCGCGTAGGACACGCGCGGGTGCAGTCGTACGACGTCGCCGCCGAAGGTGACGACCACGGACTTGAACGTGGCGTCCCGGCCGACCAGGGCGTTGTGCTGGGCGACGTGCACGGCCTTGTCGTCCCAGTCCTGGACGGAGACGACGGTCAGCTTCGCGCCGTCGCCGAGCAGGTAGTCCACGTTGGCGGCGAGCACCGCGTCACCGGTGTGGTCGATGACGACGACGGCCTCGGCGAAGGCGCCCAGCTCGATCACCTGGTGGCCGAAGGCGGTCCCGCCCTCGCCGTGCACGGCGATCCGGATCGGCTCGGTGAGCACCGTCTCCTTGGGGACGGTGACCACGCCGGCCTTCTCGAACGCCGAGTACGCCTGGGCGGCGACGCGGTCCACCGGGGTGCCCGCCCTGCCGAGCCGCGGGTCGTCACGGTCGACGGTCTCGACGGTGACACCCTCGGGGGCCTCGACGACGACCTTGACGCCCTCGCCGGTGGCGACGGCGGTGCCGTCGTGCAGCCCGCGCAGGCGCTCCAGCGGGGTGAACCGCCACTCCTCCTCGCGGCCGTGCGGGACCGGGAAGTCCGCGACGTCGAAGGACGGCGGCGCGCTCATGCGCGTGGCGACGGTCGACTCGGCGGCCACCGCGATGGCGCCGGCGGTGGTGGAGCCCACCGGGGTGTTCTGAGCCTCAGCCATGGCTGTCGGTCTGCTCGCTTTCTTGCGTAAAAGTGGCTTGACGGGAGGGGACGGCGTCAGCCGACCGCGCCTTCCATCTGGAGCTCGATCAGCCGGTTGAGTTCGAGGGCGTACTCCATCGGCAGCTCCTTGGCGATCGGCTCGACGAAGCCGCGCACGATCATCGCCATCGCCTCGTCCTCACTCAGACCGCGGCTCATCAGGTAGAAGAGCTGGTCCTCGGAGACCTTGGAGACGGTCGCCTCGTGGCCCATGGACACGTCGTCCTCGCGGACGTCGACGTACGGGTAGGTGTCCGAGCGGGAGATGGTGTCGACGAGCAGCGCGTCGCAGAGCACGTTCGACTTGGAGCCCGGGGCGCCCTCGCCGATCTCGATGAGACCGCGGTAGGAGGTACGGCCACCGCCCCGCGCCACCGACTTGGAGACGATGTTCGAGGAGGTGTTCGGGGCCATGTGGACCATCTTGGCGCCGGCGTCCTGGTGCTGGCCCTCGCCCGCGAAGGCGATGGAGAGGGTCTCGCCCTTGGCGTGCTCGCCCATCAGGTAGACGGCCGGGTACTTCATCGTCACCTTGGAGCCGATGTTGCCGTCGACCCACTCCATGGTGGCGCCCTCGTAGGCGACGGCGCGCTTGGTGACCAGGTTGTAGACGTTGTTCGACCAGTTCTGGATGGTCGTGTAGCGGCAGCGGGCGTTCTTCTTGACGATGATCTCGACGACCGCGGAGTGGAGCGAGTCCGACTTGTAGATCGGGGCGGTACAGCCCTCGACGTAGTGCACGTAGGCACCCTCGTCGACGATGATCAGGGTCCGCTCGAACTGGCCCATGTTCTCCGTGTTGATGCGGAAGTAGGCCTGGAGCGGGATCTCGACGTGCACGCCCTTCGGCACGTAGATGAAGGAGCCGCCGGACCACACGGCCGTGTTCAGCGCGGCGAACTTGTTGTCGCCGGCCGGGATGACGGTGCCGAAGTACTCCTTGAAGAGCTCCGGGTGCTCCTTCAGGGCGGTGTCGGTGTCGAGGAAGATGACGCCCTGCTCCTCCAGGTCCTCGCGGATCTGGTGGTAGACGACCTCCGACTCGTACTGGGCGGCGACACCGGCGACCAGGCGCTGCTTCTCCGCCTCCGGGATGCCCAGCTTGTCGTAGGTGTTCTTGATGTCCTCGGGCAGGTCCTCCCAGGACTCCGCCTGCTTCTCCGTGGAGCGCACGAAGTACTTGATGTTGTCGAAGTCGATGCCGGAGAGGTCGGAGCCCCAGTTCGGCATGGGCTTCTTCTCGAAGAGCTTCAGGCCCTTGAGACGCAGCTTGGCCATCCACTCCGGCTCGGACTTCTTGCCGGAGATGTCGAGGACGACCTCCTCGCTGAGGCCACGCCTGGCGGAGGCACCGGCCACGTCGGAGTCGGCCCAGCCGTATTCGTACTTGCCCAGGCCTTCGAGCTCAGGGTGGGCAGTCTCCGTGGGGAGAGTCATGCGGGGTTCCTCCCGGCCGTGCTAGCAGATGCGTCAGTGGAAGTCGTGGAAATCTTGGGGATGAACGTCGTACAGACGCCGTCGCCGTGCGCGATGGTCGCCAGTCGCTGGACGTGGGTACCCAGCAGCTCGGCGAAGATCTCCGTCTCCGCCTCGCACAGCTGGGGGAACTGCTCCGCGACGTGGGCGACCGGGCAGTGGTGCTGGCACAGCTGTTCGCCGACCGGTGCGCTGCGCGCCGTTGCAGCGTACCCGTCCTGGCTCAGCGCCTTGGCCAGCGCTTCCGCGCGCTTGTCGGGGCTCACGCCCTCGATCGCCCGGCGGTAGGCGCTCGCCTGGGCGGTGATCCGGGCCCGCGCGAAGGCGGCGACCGCCTCCTGGCCGCCCTCCTGCTCGGCGATCCAGCGCAGCGCGTCGGCGGCGAGCTTGTCGTACGACTGGTCGAAGGCGTCGCGGCCGCAGTCGGTGAGGGCGAAGACCTTGGCGGGCCGGCCGCGCGTCCGCGCGCCGTACACCCGCTGCTCGCGCGCCTCCACGACGTCGTCGGCGACCAGGGCGTCCAGATGCCGGCGCACGGCCGCCGGGGTCAGCCCCAGGCGCCCGGCCAGCTCGGTGACGGTCGACGGGCCGTGGTCCAGGATCGACCGCGCGACCCGGTTGCGCGTCGAGCGCTCACCGGTCGCGAGCTCTTCCTGCGGGGTCCCCATGGGGGTCTCCCGAGCCTCGCCGACGTTTTTCACAACGCCATTGTTGCGTAATTCCTCAGGGGCAGGCAAGCCGCGCCCGGGGGACGGCGCGGTGCCCTGCGTCACTTAGGGCTACCTAATCCGACCTGCGGAAACGATCTCTGATCGATCGTGCTCGGAGAAACCGGTGGCGTGGTCCGGCCCCCTCCGGAACACTCCCGGACCATGCCCACACCCCCTCCGACCGGCCCCCTTGTCACCCGGGACAGCCTCGCCGGGCAGCTGCGCGCGCTCGGCGTCCGGCCCGGCGAGGTCCTCCTGGCCCACACCTCGCTCAGCTCGCTCGGCTGGGTCAACGGCGGACCCGTGGCCGTCGTCCAGGCGCTCCTCGACGCCCTCGGCCCGGACGGCACCCTGGTGGTCCCCACCCAGACCGGCGACCTCTCCGACCCGGCGCTGTGGCGCGACCCGCCGGTGCCCGAGGCATGGTGGCCGCGGATCCGCGCGACCATGCCCGCGTACGACCCCCGGACCACGCCCTCGCGCGGGGTCGGGGTGATCCCGGAGACCGTACGCAATTGGCCGGGCGCCGTGCGCAGCGTCCATCCGGGGACCTCCTTCGCGGCCGTCGGCCCGCTCGCCGCCCGGATCCTCGACGGCCACGCCCCCGACTGCCGGCTCGGCGAGCGCAGCCCGCTGGCCCGGCTGGAGGCGCTGCACGCGCGCGTGCTGATGCTCGGCACCGGCTACGACACCTGCACCGCCTTCCACCTCGCCGAGTACCGGATCCCCGCCCCGCGGGTCCGGGTCGGCCGGCCCGCCGCGGGCGGCGGCTGGGAGGAGGTGACCGAGGTGTCGATCACCTCCGACCGCTTCGACGAACTGGGGCACGACTTCGAACGCGACCGCCCGGTGGTCCTGCGCGGGGCGCTCGGCGCGGCCGGGGCGCGGCTCTTCCCGGTGGCGGACGCGGTCGCGTACGCCGAACGGTGGCTGGCCGTGCACCGCCCCCGTGAGGAGGAGATGTAGCACCCGGCCGTCCGGGTGACGGCAGACGTCCTTAGACTCTGTCACCATGCGAAGTGAGCCCGTGGTCCAGGTGCGGGACCTGGTGAAGCGGTACGGCACGAAGACCGCCGTGGACGGCCTCGACCTGGTGGCCCGGCCGGGCGTGACCGCCGTGCTCGGCCCCAACGGAGCGGGCAAGACGACGACGATCGAGACCTGCGAGGGGTACCGGGAACCGGATTCCGGCTCGGTGCGCGTCCTGGGCCTCGATCCCGTACGCCAGTCCGCCGAGCTGCGCCCCAGAGTCGGGGTGATGCTCCAGTCCGGCGGTGTCTACTCCGGCGCGCGCGCCGACGAGATGCTGCGCCACGTGGCCAGGCTGCACGCGCACCCGCTGGACGTGGACGCGCTGATGGAGCGGCTCGGCCTGGGCAGCTGCGGCCGGACGTCGTACCGCCGGCTCTCCGGCGGCCAGCAGCAGCGCCTGGCGCTCGCCATGGCCGTGGTCGGCCGCCCGGAGCTGGTCTTCCTCGACGAACCGACCGCCGGACTCGACCCGCAGGCCCGCCGGGCCACCTGGGACCTGGTGCGGGACCTGCGCGCCGACGGCGTCTCGGTCATCCTCACCACGCACTACATGGAGGAGGCCGAGCAGCTGGCCGACGACGTCGCCGTCATCGACGCCGGCCGGGTGATCGCCCAGGGCTCCCCCGAGGAGCTGTGCAAGGGCGGCGCCGAGAACACCCTGCGGTTCACCGGCCGCCCCGGACTCGACGTCGGCTCCCTGCTCAAGGCGCTCCCGGCGGACTCGACGGCGGCCGAACTGACCCCGGGGTCGTACCGGGTCATGGGCAAGGTCGATCCGCAGCTGCTGGCCACCGTGACCTCGTGGTGCGCCCAGCACGGGGTGATGCCGGACCGGATCTCGGTGGAACGCCACACCCTGGAGGACGTCTTCCTCGAACTGACCGGCAAGGAGCTGCGCTCATGACCACCGCGACGGGCACCTACGCCCCCCGGCCGGGCGCCGCCCCGCTGCCCCGCATGATCGCGGCACAGGCGGCCCTGGAGACGCGGATGCTGCTGCGCAACGGCGAGCAGCTGCTGCTGACCGTCGTCATCCCGACCCTCCTGCTGGTCCTGTTCAGCTCGGTGGACGTCGTCGACACCGGCGCCGGCAGGTCGGTCGACTTCCTCGCCCCCGGCATCCTCGCCCTGGCCGTCATGTCCACGGCCTTCACCGGCCAGGCCATCGCCACGGGCTTCGAACGCCGGTACGGCGTCCTGAAGCGGCTCGCCTCCTCACCGCTCCCCCGCTGGGGCCTGATGGCGGCGAAGACGGCGTCGGTCCTGGTCACCGAGGTCCTCCAGGTGATCCTGCTGACGGTGATCGCCTTCGCCCTCGGCTGGTCCCCGCACGGCAGCCCCTTCGCGGTGCTGCTCCTGCTCGTCCTCGGCACCGCCGCGTTCTCCGGCCTCGGCCTGCTGATGGCGGGCACCCTGAAGGCGGAGGCGACCCTGGCGGCAGCGAACCTGGTGTTCCTGCTGCTGCTCGTGGGCGGCGGGGTGATCGTGCCGCTGGACAAGTTCGGCGGCGCCCAGCACGTCCTCGCCCTGCTGCCGGTCTCCGCGCTCTCCGACGGTCTGCGGGACGTGCTCCAGCACGGCTCGGGAACGCCGTGGGCGGACCTGGGGATCCTGGCGGTGTGGGGGGTGCTGGGGCTGGCGGCCGCGGGACGGTTCTTCCGTTGGGAGTGACCCTCGTGAACGCGTGCACAAGCTGACCCCTACCATGGTGTCCGTGCCAAAGCTGACCCCCACCGACGTCGTTGCGGCCCTGCGCAACCCGCTCGCCTTCATCGCCGGCCACTGGACCCCGGATCCCCGGACGGTCCGGCGGGCCGCCCTCACCGCGCTCGTCATGTCGGTGGTCATCGTGGTCACCGGGGGCGCGGTGCGGCTCACCGGCTCCGGCCTCGGCTGCCCGACCTGGCCCGAGTGCACCGACGGCTCGCTGACCCCGACGACCGCGCTGAGCTACCACAGCGCCATCGAGTTCACGAACCGCATGCTGACGTACGTGCTGTGCGCGGCGGTCGGCTGGGCGATCATCGCCGCCCGGTCCGAGAAGCCGTACCGGCGCAGCCTGACCCGGCTGGGCTGGGCGCAGTTCTGGATCGTGATGGGCAACGCGATCCTCGGCGGCATCGTGGTGCTCGTCGGCCTCAACCCCTACACCGTCGCCGCCCACTTCCTGCTGGCGACGGCCCTCATCACGGTCGCCGCGGTGATGTGGCAGCGCACCCGTGAGGGTGACGGGGAGCCGCGCCCGCTGGTCGGCAAGGCCGTGCAGCAGCTGGTGTGGGCGCTGGTGGCCGTGTCGCTGGTGCTCATCGCCGCGGGCACGGTGGTGACCGGCGCCGGACCGCACCCGGGCGACTCCGGCGAGGTCGAGCGCATCGACGTCAGCTGGTCGGGCGTCGCGGAGCTGCACGCGGTGTTCGCCTGGATCGTGGTGTCGCTGACCTTCGCGCTGTGGTTCTTCCTCAAGGGCGTCGACGCGCCCCGCGGCCCGCGCGACCGGGTCCGTGACCTGTTCCTGATCCTGCTCGGGCAGGGCGTGATCGGTTACGTCCAGTACTTCACCCACCTGCCCACGGTCCTGGTGGGCCTCCACATGTTCGGCTCCTGCCTGGTGTGGATCGGTGTGCTGCGGGTCCTGCTGTCCCTGCGGGAGCGCGCCGCCGTGGCCACCGCCGAGCTGCCCGCACAGTCGTACGACGCGGTGGGCGCGTCGGCCGCCCGCGCCGAGTAGCCCCGGGGCGTCCCGGGGCACGGCTCACTCCAGTCCGTACACCCGGCGCGCGTTCCCCGCCGCGATCAGCCCGGCCACACGCTGGGCGTCGGCCGGAGACCAGGCGCCTTCGGCGACCCAGGCGCCGAGGACCCGGGCGAGGGACTCACGGAAGAGGCGGGCGCCGACGACGTGGAGTTCCGGCAGGCCGTGCGCGCCGCTGGAGAACAGGATCTTGCCGAACGGGGCGAGTTCGAGGATCTCGGCGAGGATCGTGGCGGCCCGGGCTCCGGTGCGGACCAGGGCCGCGCCCGAGTCGGCGAAGACGTGCGGGAAGACCCCGGCGAGATGGGCCGCGTGCCGGTGGTACGGGTAGCCGTGCAGCAGGATCAGGTCGGTGCCGAGGCCCGCGGTGGCCCGGACGAAGTCCGTGAGCAGCACCGGATCCGTACGGTCGATCCGGGCGCCGGGCTCGGCGAGGCCCGCGTGCAGTTGCAGGGGCAGCCCGGAGGCCACCGCGATCCACAGCAGGTGGCGCAGGAGCACCGGGTCGGACAGTTCGCCGCCGACCCGCCGGCCCGCCAGCCAGCGGCCCGCGGCACCGCGCACCTCGCCGGGACCGGGTGGCTCGGGGGCCAGGGCCAGGCCGTGCCGCAGGCCCGCGACCGAGGTGAAGGCGACCGCGTTCGCGGCCGCGCCGTGCACCGACTCGGCCAGGTTGGCGAGGAACGACTCGACGGTTCCCGAGGTGTCCGCGACCTGTTCGGCGAGGAGTTCCAGGCGGACGATCTCACGGGCGTTCGCGTCGCCGGTGGAGGCCATCTCGGTGGGGCCGGTGAGGTCGCCGGGCAGGCCGGTGTCGACGAGGTAGGTGGTGATGCCGCTGCCGCGCAGGAGCCGGCGGCCGGCCTCCAGGACGCCGAGTTCGCGGCGCCGGGCCAGGTAGCGGGCGGGCGGGCAGTGGGGTTCCAGACCGAGCAGCGGGGGGCACCAGCGGCGTACCGCGAAACCGGTCTGGGTGTCGAAGAGGGTGGTGCCGGGGGCGGGCGGGCCCTCGGTGCGGGCGAGCTGGGCCTCGAAGGTGCCCAGGCCCAGCTCGGTGCGGAGCACTCCGTGGCAGTACTGGTCCACCAGGGACGGCGTGTCGATCATCCGGGCTCCCCGTGGACGACGGTTGCTTAACCGTCTTAACGGGTGAACGGGATCGAAGTCGCGGGGCCGGGGGTGGCTTGTCGCGCGGTTCCCCGCGCCCCTGATCAGCCGCCGATCTGGATGCCGGCCATGCGCTTCCACTCGTACGGGCCCGTCGTCACCTTTGCCGCGAGTTCGCCGTCGAAGGCCTCGTGGGCGGTGATGCCGGACTTGGCCACCGCCTGCTCGGCGATCTCGTACGTCGGGGCCACCAGGTCGCCCCAGCCGCCGTCCTCGCCGACGAGGACGATGCGGGCGCCGCGTTCGCCGATGTAGGCCACCTGGCCCTCGGCGCCGCCGTGGGCCCTGGCGAAGGTGTCGATCTGCTTGGCGAGGCGCGTGACCTTGCGCTCGGCCTTCTGGTCCACCTGCTGCGTGTCTGCCATGAACAGGATGCTACTCACGGGTAGATCCACTGGCGAGGGCAGGGCGGTGTGACCTGCGTCAGCGCAGGAAGGGGTCGACCGCCACAGCCACGAAGAGCAGCGAGACGTAGGTGATGGACCAGTGGAACAGCCGCATCTCCTTGAGCTTCCCGCCCGTCACCTCGGCCTTGGCGCGGTTCTGCAGGGCGTGCGCCTCCCACAGCCACCAGCCGCCCGCCACCAGCGCGACCAGCGTGTAGAACCAGCCGGTGTAGCCGAGCGGGGTGAGGAGCAGGGAGACGGCGACCATCACCCAGCTGTAGATGACGATCTGCTTGGCGACCACCTTGTTGGAGGCGACCACGGGCAGCATCGGCACGCCCACGCGCGCGTAGTCGTCCTTCACCTTCATGGACAGCGGCCAGTAGTGCGGCGGCGTCCAGAAGAACATGACGAGGAACAGGATGATCGGTGCCCACGACATGGAGTCCGTGACGGCCGACCAGCCGATCAGCACCGGCAGACAGCCGGCGATACCGCCCCAGACGATGTTCTGCGAGGTACGGCGCTTGAGGATCATCGTGTAGACGACGACGTAGAAGAGGAGCGCTCCGAGTGACAGCCAGGCGCTCAGCCAGTTGACGGTGAAACCGAACAACAGGGTGGAGACGACCGCCAGGGTGATGCCGAAGGCGAGGCACTCGCGCGGGCTGACCATGCCGGTCACCAGGGGCCGCTGCGAGGTGCGGTCCATCAGCGCGTCGATGTCCCGGTCGATGTACATGTTCAGCGCGTTCGCGCCGCCCGCGGAGAGATAACCGCCCACGCAGGTGAGCAGCACCAGCGTCAGGTCGGGCACGCCCTGCTGAGCCAGGAACATCACCGGGACGGTGGTGATGAGCAGCAGCTCGATGATCCGCGGCTTGGTCAGCGCCACGAAAGCTTTGACACGGGCCCCGAACGGCCGGTGACTCGGGCTCTCGCTCGCACCGAGTACCCCCGCTGGACGGGATTCGACGGCCGTCACGCACACCCCTGACAGAGACTCCCAGCGAGCCCGCCGTGTGAACCGACGGTGAAGGCTCGCGCGTACCACGCCACTTTAGACGTTGCCCATACCCCGATCTTCGCGGGGGTGGGGTCGTGTTGGCGGGGGACTCGGCAGAGGGGTGGGGTGGCTCGATTGAGCAGTCAGATGAGCGGCTGCGTATTCACCTGCATTCGTGTGCCGACACGCCTTCCCGGCCAGTCGGGAGGCGGATCCCCGCCAGGCCCGGCAGTCTGTAAACACTCGAAAAAATGCACGTCCTTACGGGGGTAGGCTCGACAGCGGCCGGTGGGCACCCGGTACACCGGCAGCCGGTGTGGGCGTGTGCCCGTGGACCGGTAACCGAACATGTGGAGAGGAGCCCTGACCCAGGGTGAGCACCAAGCCGACCACCACAGACCTCGACTGGACCGAGTTGGACCAGCGGGCCGTAGACACCGCCCGCGTCCTGGCCGCCGATGCCGTACAGAAGGTCGGCAACGGCCATCCGGGTACGGCGATGAGCCTGGCGCCGGCCGCGTACACCCTCTTCCAGAAGGTGATGCGGCACGACCCGTCCGACCCCGACTGGGTGGGCCGCGACCGCTTCGTGCTGTCAGCAGGTCACTCGTCGCTGACCCTCTACACGCAGCTCTACCTGGCCGGCTTCGGCCTGGAGCTGGAAGACCTCGAGGCCTTCCGCACCTGGGGCTCCAAGACCCCGGGCCACCCGGAGTACGGCCACACCCGGGGCGTGGAGACCACCACCGGTCCGCTGGGCCAGGGTGTCGCCAACGCCGTGGGCATGGCCATGGCCGCCCGCTACGAGCGCGGCCTGTTCGACCCCGAGGCGCCGCAGGGCGAGTCGCCGTTCGACCACTACATCTTCTGCATCGCCGGTGACGGCTGCCTGCAGGAGGGCATCTCCGCCGAGGCGTCCTCGATGGCCGGGCACCAGAAGCTCGGCAACCTGATCCTGCTGTGGGACGACAACCACATCTCGATCGAGGGCGACACCGAGACGGCCGTCTCCGAGGACACCGTCAAGCGGTACGAGGCGTACGGCTGGCACGTGCAGCGCGTCGCCCCGAAGCCGGACGGCGACCTGGACCCGCACGCCATCTACAACGCGATCGAGGCCGCGAAGGCGGTCACGGACCGGCCGTCGTTCATCGCGATGCGCTCGATCATCGCCTGGCCCGCCCCGAACGCGCAGAACACCGAGGCCGCGCACGGCTCGGCGCTCGGCGACGACGAGGTCGCGGCCACCAAGCGCGTCCTCGGCTTCGACCCCGAGAAGTCCTTCGACGTGGCCGACGAGGTCATCGCCCACACCCGCAAGGCCGGCGAGCGCGGTGCCGCCGCCAGGGCCGAGTGGGAGAAGTCCTTCCAGCTGTGGCGTGACAACAACGCCGAGCGCGCCGCCGAGTTCGACCGGATCGCCGCGGGCGAACTGCCCACCGGCTGGGAGGAGAAGATCCCGGTCTTCGAGCCCGGCAAGGGCATCGCGACCCGGGCCGCCTCCGGCAAGGTGCTCCAGGCGCTCGGCGCGGTCATCCCCGAGCTGTGGGGCGGTTCCGCGGACCTGGCCGGGTCGAACAACACGACCATCGACAAGAACAGCTCGTTCCTGCCGGCCGGCAACCCGCTGCCGGAGGCGGACCCCTACGGCCGCACCATCCACTTCGGCATCCGCGAGCACTCGATGGGCGCGGAGCTGAACGGCATCACCCTGCACGGCAACACCCGTGTCTACGGCGGTACGTTCCTCGTCTTCTCCGACTACATGCGCAACGCCGTCCGGCTCTCGGCGCTGATGCACCTGCCGGTGACGTACGTGTGGACCCACGACTCCATCGGCCTCGGCGAGGACGGCCCGACCCACCAGCCGGTCGAGCACCTCGCCTCGCTGCGCGCCATCCCCGGCCTGAACGTGGTCCGCCCGGCGGACGCCAACGAGACCGCGATCGCCTGGCGCGAGATCCTCAGGCGCTACACGAAGGTGTTCGGCAAGGGCGCCCCGCACGGTCTGGCGCTGACCCGCCAGGGCGTGCCGGTGTACGAGCCGAACGAGGACACCGTCAAGGGCGGTTACGTCCTGTTCGAGGCGTCGAACGGGACCCCGGAGGTCATCCTCATCGCCACCGGCTCCGAGGTGCACGTCGCCGTCGAGGCCCGCGAGCGTCTGGAGGCCGAGGGCGTGCCCACCCGCGTCGTGTCCATGCCGTGCGTGGAGTGGTTCGAGGAGCAGGACCAGGGGTACCGGGACAGCGTCCTGCCGCCGTCCGTCAGGGCTCGTGTCTCGGTGGAGGCCGGCATCGGTCTCACGTGGCACAAGTACGTCGGGGACGCCGGCCGCATCGTTTCCCTGGAGCACTTCGGTGCTTCCGCCGACGGCAAGGTGCTCTTCCAGGAGTTCGGCTTCACTGCCGAGAACGTGGCCGACAAGGCCCGGGAATCCATCGCCGCCGCCCAGCGCTGACGCTCACATACGACCCGTAGGAGATGTAATTCCATGACAGACGCACTCAAGCGCCTCTCCGAGGAAGGCGTCGCGATCTGGCTGGACGACCTGTCGCGCAAGCGGATCACGTCCGGCAACCTCGCCGAGCTGATCGACCAGCAGCACGTCGTGGGCGTCACCACCAACCCGACGATCTTCCAGAAGGCGATCTCCCAGGGCGACGGCTACGACCAGCAGGTCTCGGACCTCGCCGCCCGCAAGGTGACCGTCGAAGAGGCCATCCGCATGATCACCACGGCGGACGTCCGCGACGCCGCCGACATCCTGCGCCCGGTCTTCGACGCGACCGACGGCCAGGACGGCCGGGTGTCGATCGAGGTCGACCCGCGCCTGGCGCACAACACCAAGTCGACCGTCGCCGAGGCCAAGCAGCTGGCCTGGCTGGTCGACCGCCCCAACACCCTCATCAAGATCCCGGCCACCGAGGCGGGCATCCCGGCGATCGCCGAGGTCATCGGCCTCGGCATCAGCGTCAACGTCACGCTGATCTTCTCGCTGAAGCGCTACCGCAAGGTCATGGACGCCTACCTGACCGGCCTGGAGAAGGCCAAGGAGCGCGGCCTGGACCTGTCGCAGATCCGTTCGGTGGCGTCGTTCTTCGTGTCCCGCGTGGACACCGAGATCGACAAGCGCCTGAACGACATCGGCACCGACGAGGCGAAGGCGCTGCGCGGCAAGGCCGCCGTCGCCAACGCCCGGCTCGCCTACCAGGCGTACGAGGAGGTCTTCTCCTCGGACCGCTGGAACGCGCTGGAGTCCGCGGGCGCCCGCAAGCAGCGTCCGCTGTGGGCCTCCACCGGTGTGAAGGACCCGGCGTACAAGGACACCATGTACGTCGACGACCTGGTCGCCCCGAACACGGTGAACACCATGCCGGAGGCCACCCTCTTCGCGGTCGAGGACCACGGCGAGATCACCGGCGACACCGTCACCGGCACGTACGAGCAGGCGCGCGCCGTGCTCGACGCCGTCGAGGCGCTCGGGATCTCGTACGACGACGTGGTCCAGGTCCTGGAGGACGAGGGCGTCGACAAGTTCGAGGCGTCCTGGAACGACCTGCTCAAGTCGACCCAGGCGGAGCTGGAGCGCCTGGCCCCCTCGGAGGGCTGATCACTTGTCACCCCTTTCCGGTTCCGGAGCGAACCCGCTTCGTGACCCCGCGGACCGACGGCTCCCGCGCATCGCGGGGCCGTCGGGCCTGGTCATCTTCGGCGTCACGGGCGACCTCTCCCGCAAGAAGCTCATGCCCGCCGTGTACGACCTGGCCAACCGGGGTCTGCTGCCGCCGGGCTTCTCCCTGGTCGGCTTCGCCCGCCGTGAGTGGGCCCACGAGGACTTCGCCGCCGAGGTCCACGACGCGGTCAAGGAACACGCCCGCACCCCGTTCCGCGAGGAGGTCTGGCAGCAGCTCATCCAGGGGATGCGCTTCGTCCAGGGCACCTTCGACGACGACGACGCGTTCGAGCGGCTGCGCTCCACCATCGAGGAGCTGGACAAGGCGCAGGGCACGGGCGGCAACTTCGCCTTCTACCTGTCGGTCCCGCCGCGCTCCTTCCCGGTGGTCATCCAGCAGCTGAAGAAGCACGGCCTGGCCGACCAGTCCGGCGGCTCCTGGCGACGCGCGGTCATCGAGAAGCCCTTCGGCCACGACCTGAAGTCGGCCGAGGAGCTCAACAAGGTCGTGCACGAGGTGTTCGAGCCGGACCAGGTGTTCCGGATCGACCACTACCTCGGCAAGGAGACCGTCCAGAACATACTGGCGCTGCGCTTCGCCAACACCATGTTCGAGCCGATCTGGAACCGGTCCTTCGTGGACCACG
Source organism: Streptomyces sp. NPDC021562 (assembly GCF_040640875.1). Lineage (NCBI taxonomy): Bacteria > Bacillati > Actinomycetota > Actinomycetes > Kitasatosporales > Streptomycetaceae > Streptomyces > Streptomyces sp. NPDC021562. Next base: position 3,046 of record NZ_JBFACN010000042.1, on the reverse strand, counting down.
TGCAGATCACCATGGCCGAGGACATCGGTATCGGCGGCCGCGCGGGCTACTACGACGGCATCGGCGCCGCCCGTGACGTCATCCAGAACCACCTCCTCCAGCTGATGGCCCTGACCGCGATGGAGGAGCCCGCCTCCTTCGACGCGGACGCGCTGGCCGCGGAGAAGGAGAAGGTCCTCGGCGCGGTCCGGCTCCCGAAGGACCTGGGCAGGTCGACCGTGCGCGGCCAGTACGCGGCCGGCTGGCAGGGCGGCGAGAAGGTCATCGGCTACCTCGAAGAGGACGGCATCGACCCCCAGTCGAAGACCGACACCTACGCCGCCGTCAAGGTCGAGGTCGACAACCGCCGCTGGGCGGGCGTCCCCTTCTACCTGCGCACCGGCAAGCGCCTCGGCCGTCGCGTCACCGAGATCGCGGTCGTCTTCCAGCGGGCCCCGCACTCCCCCTTCGACCACACGGCGACGGAGGAGCTGGGCCAGAACGCGATCGTCATCCGCGTCCAGCCCGACGAGGGCATCACGGTCCGCTTCGGCTCCAAGGTGCCGGGCACCTCGATGGAGATCCGGGACGTGTCGATGGACTTCGCCTACGGCGAGTCCTTCACCGAGTCGTCCCCCGAGGCCTACGAGCGGCTGATCCTGGACGTGCTGCTGGGCGACGCCAACCTCTTCCCGCGCACGGAGGAGGTCGAGCTGTCCTGGAAGATCCTCGACCCGATCGAGGAGTACTGGGACAAGCACGGCAGGCCCGCGCAGTACAAGTCGGGCACCTGGGGCCCCGTCGAGGCCGACGAGATGCTCGCACGAGACGGACGGAGCTGGCGCCGCCCATGAAGATAGACCTCACGGACACCACGGCCGCCAAGGTCAACAAGGCGCTGGTGCAGGGCCGCCGGGCCATCGGCACGCCCGCCGTGGGCATGGTGCTGACCCTCGTCATCGTCACCGACGAGGAGAACGCGTACGACGCCCTGAAGGCCGGCAGCGACGCCTCGCACGAGCACCCGTCGCGCACGCTGGTCGTCATCAAGCGGGTCTCCCGCTCCCCCCGCGACCGTACGGCGTCCCGGCTGGACGCCGAGGTCCGGGTGGGCGCGGACGCGGGCACCGGCGAGACGGTGGTGCTGCGGCTGTACGGCGAGGTCGCCGACCACGCCGACTCGGTGGTGCTGCCGCTGCTGCTGCCGGACGCGCCGGTCGTCGTCTGGTGGCCGGTGAACGCCCCGCTCGACCCGGCGAAGGACCCGCTGGGCGCCCTCGCCCAGCGCCGGGTCACCGACACCTACGCCTCCGAGCAGCCCGTTCGGGAGCTGTCCGCCCGCGCCGACGCCTACACGCCCGGTGACACGGACCTGTCCTGGACCCGGATCACGCCCTGGCGCTCCATGCTGGCGGCGGCCCTGGACCAGGTGGCCTGCGAGGTCCGGGCCGTCGAGGTGGAGGGCGAGGAGTTCAACCCGAGCTGCGAGCTGCTGGCGATGTGGCTCGCGGACCGCCTGGACGTCCCCGTCAAGCGGTCGCTCTCCGCGGGCCCGGGTCTGACGGCGGTCCGCATGCAGACGACCCAGGGCCCGATCGCGCTGGACCGCGCGGACGGCTCCCTCGCCACCCTGTCCATCGACGGCCAGCCGGACCGCGCGGTGGCGCTGAAGCGGCGGGAGACGGCCGAGCTGATCGCGGAGGAGCTGCGCCGGCTCGACCCGGACGACACCTACGCGTCGGCACTGCGGTTCGGCGTGGAGCGGCTGAACGCGTCCGCGAAGGCGGCGCCCGCGGTTCCGGAGCCGTCGCCCAAAGGAGAACCGGTCACCGTCGGGGCGGCTCCCGACGCCGCTGCCGAGGCTCCCACGACAGAGGCGGCGCCGCAGCAACCGGCACCGCTGAAGAAGAGGGCGAAGGCGACATGAGCACCCCCCAGCTGGTCGTGCACCACGACAAGGAGCTGATGGCGCAGGCCGCCGCGGCCCGTCTGATCACGAAGATCGTGGACGCGCAGGCCTCCCGCGGCGAGGCGTCCGTGGTCCTCACGGGCGGCCGCAACGGCAACGGCCTGCTCGCGGCCCTGGCGGCGGCGCCCGCCCGGGACGCCGTCGACTGGAGCAGGCTCGACCTGTGGTGGGGCGACGAGCGCTACCTGCCCGAAGGTGATCCGGAGCGCAACGTCACCCAGGCCCGCGAGGCCCTGCTGGACCAGGTCCCGGTGGACCCGAAGCGCGTGCACGCCATGCCCGCGTCGGACGGCCCCTGGGGCGCGGACGTGGACGCGGCGGCCGAGGCCTACGCGGCGGAGCTGGCGCAGGCCGCCGACCCCGAGAACCACGGTCCGGTGCCCACCTTCGACGTCCTGATGCTGGGCGTCGGCCCGGACACCCACGTGGCGTCGCTCTTCCCGGAGCTGCCCGCGGTCCGCGAGACGGAACGCACGGTGGTGGGCGTCCACGGCGCCCCCAAGCCGCCGCCGACCCGGGTCTCCCTGACCCTGCCCGCCATCCGCTCGGCCCGCGAGGTCTGGCTGCTGGCGGCGGGCGAGGACAAGGCCGAGGCCGTCGCCATCGCCCTGTCGGGCGCGGGCGAGATCCAGGCCCCGGCGGCGGGCGCCAAGGGCCGCAGGCGCACCCTGTGGCTGCTGGACGCGGCAGCGGCGGCCCAGCTGCCGAGGTCGCTGTACCCGCCGGCGTCACCCTGAGGACACCCGCCTGAGAGAACCCGTACGGCCGTCGGCCGTACGGGTTCTCTCACGTCTGGGGATTCATTCGGGCCTACCGGCCGCGCAGCTCCCGGTACGTGGCCACCAGTGCCTTGGTCGACGGGTCGAGGCCGGGGACGTCGGCGCCCTCGGTCAGGGCGGGCTCGATGCGCTTGGCGAGGACCTTGCCGAGTTCCACGCCCCACTGGTCGAAGGAGTCGATGTTCCAGACGGCGCCCTGGACGAACACCTTGTGCTCGTAGAGGGCGATCAGCTGGCCGAGGACCGACGGGGTCAGCTCGCGGGCCAGGATCGTCGTGGTGGGGCGGTTGCCCTGGAAGGTCTTGTGCGGGACCAGTTC
>NZ_JBFACN010000041.1:0-49610 GCF_040640875.1 Streptomyces sp. NPDC021562 | reverse complement strand
CGCCCGGTTACATTCCGAACCCGGAAGCTAAGCCTCACAGCGCCGATGGTACTGCAGGGGGGACCCTGTGGGAGAGTAGGACGCCGCCGAACAAACATTGAAAGGGTTGGGCCCTGAACTTCGGTTCGGGGCCCAACCCTTTTTTGTTTTGCTTAACTTGACGTTCACTTGGCGCACCGAGCATCGCAGCATGAGTACTGCTGCAATGCTCAGGGCCGCCGGCGTCGGAGTCGGCGACGAGGTCATCGTGCCGGCCTTCGGGAACGTCGAGGTCGCCGAGGCCGTGACACTGGCCGGTGCGCTCCCGGTGTTCGCCGACATAGATCCGCTGACCTACTGCCTCGACGTGTCGGCGGTGGAAGCGGCCATAACGGAGCGTTCCGCGGCGGTCGTTGTCGTACACCGGTTCGGCCGGTGGGCCGACATCCCGCGGTTGCACGCCCTGGGGCAGCGGTACGGACTGCTGGTCCTGGAACAGGGCGAGTCCGAGGCGCCGTACGACGAGATCGCGCAGCGTCGGCAGCGGGCCGGCTACCTCGACGCGAAGCTGCGCGGGGTGCGGACTCCGGACGGCGGCGACGGGCACACCTACCAGCAGTACGTCGTAAGGGTGCCGGGGAACGGCAGGCCCGACCGGGACGCCTTCGCTCGGGCCCTGCGCGGCAAGGGAGTTGACTGCCGGGTGCCGGTGAAGACGCCCGTGCACCGGCTGCCCGAGTTCCGGCGGTGCGTGTCCCTGCCGGAGACGGAACTGGCCGCCGACGAGACGCTGGCGCTGCCGGTGGAGGCCTCGCTGACGAAGCGGGAGATGCAGCGGATCGTGTCCGCCTGCAACGCCCTCGGCGGACTGCTCCAGACCGCCTTCTGAGCGAATTTGGGAACTCGGGCGTCGTCGGGGTATGATCTATTCCGTTGCCGCGGGGGAAACCTCGAAAAGGCGACAGGCCCCTATAGCTCAGTCGGCAGAGCGTCTCCATGGTAAGGAGAAGGTCAACGGTTCGATTCCGTTTGGGGGCTCCATCGAAAAGGCCCCACCCTCACGGGTGGGGCCTTTTTCATGCCCTTTTCCCCGGCCCGCTCAGTCCTTCTGGAGGCCGGGGACCCGCATCGCCAGAATCGCCATGTCGTCCGAGGGCGCGTCCGACGCGAAACGCTCCACCGCGCGCATGATGCGCGCGGCCACCGCGCCCGCCGTCAGTCCCGTGCAGGTCGTCAGCACGTCCGCGAGGCCGTCGTCGCCGAGCATGCGCGTGCCCTCCCGGCGTTCCGTCACGCCGTCCGTGACGCACAGCAGGACGTCGCCCGGGTCGAGCGTGACCGTCTGCTCGTAGAGGTCCAGGTCCTCGATGACGCCGAGGAGCGGCTGGGGTTCGGCGGCGGCCTCCACCGTGCCGTCCTGGCGCAGCCGCAACGGGAGCGGATGGCCGGCGCACACCACCTTCATCTCGGCGCTGCCGTCCTCCTGGGGGCGCATCTCGCCGTACAGGAGGGTCAGGAAGCGGCTGCGGTCGCCCTCGTCGAGGATGGCCGAGTTGAGGCGCTCCAGGACGGCCGGTCCGCTGAGGCCCTCGCGGGCCAGCAGGCGCAGGGCGTGCCGGGCCAGGCCGGTCACCGCGGCCGCGTTCGGGCCCGTGCCGCAGACGTCGCCGATGGCGAAGCCGTACGCGCCGTCCGAGATGGGGAAGACGTCGTAGAAGTCGCCGCCGACCTCGTTGCCCTCGCCTGCGGCGCGGTAGATGACCTCGACCTCCATGCCCTCGATGTGCGGGGTCCCCGGGGGCAGCAGACTGCGCTGGAGGGCCTGGCTGATGGCGGTGCGTTCCGAGTACAGGCGGGCGTTGTCCAGGGCCAGGGCGGCACGACGGGAGAGGTCCTCGGCGAGTTCCAGGATCTCCTGGCGGAAGTGTTCGTCGGTGGGTTTGCCGAGCGTCAGCATGCCGATGACGCGGTTGCGGGCCACCAGGGGCAGGACGACGGTCTCGCCGCCGACGGCGGAGGCCGTGGCGAGGGTGGGGCCGATGCCGGAGGAGACCTGGCGGGTCGGGCCGCCGGTCAGGCCCAGGCTGCGCATGGAGCTGCGCAGGGCAGCCCGGTGGGCGTGTTCCCCGGGGGCGGTCCAGACGCGGGCGCCGGGCGTGGGCACCGGGTCCGGCGGGGGCACCTTGGAGAGCAACGACTTGATGCCGTCGATGAGTTCCTCGTCCTCGTGCAGGACGTACGACAGGTACGGCTCGGAGGCCTGGTCGGCGATCGTGTAGACGGCGCACCAGGTGGCCAGGGTCGGCACCGTCATCTGCGCCATCAGGGCGAGGGTCTGGTCGCGGTCCAGGGTGCCGGCGAGCAGGTCGGACGCCTCGACCAGGAAGCTGAGCGAGCCGCGGCGCAGCCGCTCCAGCTCGCCCAGGCGGGCCGACTCGACGGCCAGGGCGATGCGGTCGGCGGCGAACTGGAGGCGCAGCGCCTCCTCGTTGGAGTATCTGCCCGGAGCCTCGGCCGCGACACCCAGGGACCCCGTCAGGCGGCCCTCGACCTTCAGCGGGACCGTGACGACCGAACGCATGCCAGTGCCTCCCAGGAGGGGCACGGCGCCCGGTACGGCCGTCAGATCCTCGTGTACGGCCGGCATGCGGGCCGAGCCGTAGCGGCCGGGGCCCGCTTCGACGGGCACGCGCGCGAAGCGCTGGCGCGCGGAGGGCAGGCCGGTGGAGGCGCGGACCTCCAGCTCGGTCTCGTCGTCGGTGGCGAGGAGCAGGAAGGCGGAGTCACCGTCGAGCATGTCCCGGGCGCGTTCCACGGTGCGCTGGAGGAGGCCGTCGAGGTCGTCCGGGGCGGGGGAGCCGATGAACACCTCGAAGGGGTCCGCGCTCTGGCCGTCGGCGGTGCCGGTGGCGTCGGAGGCGGGCACGCGCAACGGGGTCTGCAGGACGGCGCGTTCGTGGTCCCGGACGAGCAGGCAGACGGTGGAGGGTTCGCCGTCGGTGTCGCGGACTCTCAGGTGGGAGGCGTAGACGGGGGTGACGCGGCCGTCCGCGCCGCGGATGCCGTAGCTGCCCTCCCAGCGGGAGAGCTGGAGGGCCTCGGCGATGCCGGTGCCGGTCCCCGGGGTGTGCGGCCAGGCCGCGAGGTCGGTGAGGGGCTTTCCGGTGACCTCGGCGGCGGTGTGGCCGAAAATGTCCTCGGCGTCCTCGTTCCAGGCCGTCACGGAGCCCTTGCGGTCGATCTGGATGACCGCCACGCGGACCCGGCCGTCGGCGAGGGGCAGCAGGTCGGGGGGGAGGGACGGGCCGGCGGCGCGGGTGCCGACGGGGCGCTCGGGGAGGTCGAGCTGGAACCAGACGTTCTTGTGGGTGGGGGTGTACTCGACGCCCCAGCGGGCGGCGAGGGCCGCGCAGAGCTGGAGGCCGCGGCCGCCCTCGCGGTCGGGGCTGCCCATGTTGACGGCGGATCCCTGGAGCGGGACCTCGCGTTCCGGGTAGCGGTCGGCGACCTCGATGCGGACGCCGTCCTCGGTGCGCAGGCACAGGACGTCGGCGTGGGTGCCGGCGTGCACCACGGCATTGGTGACGAGTTCGCTGGTGAGGACCACGGCGTCGTCGACGATGTCGGCGAAGCCCCAGCCCTGGAGGGTGTCGCGGACGAAGGCCCGGGCGGTCGCGACCGATCGCCCTACGGGCTCGAAGGTGGCGGCCGCGCGCGCGGTGATCACTGAACTCCTCGTCCGGGTCTCGACGTGCGGGCTCTGCCGGCCGGTGGGCTCGTGCCGCTGCTGCGGCATGCGCTCGCCCGTGGGCCGTGGCTCCGGGTTGTGTCCCCCGGGGATCACTCCGGTGGTCATGGTCTGCGGCCGCCCCTCCGAATGCCCGCTCGTTCTCGTGCCACCGCCCAGGCCGGACGGACCGGTGCGGCTGGACAGCCGCATGCAAGGTTACTTACCTTCGCCGTCCGAGCGGATGCCGGTCGCCGGTGTTTACGCCCCAAGGGTGTGCGGACGATGTGCGAAGCTGCCGAACTGTTATGGCCTGGTTCGGCCGGGGTGAAACACTGGGCAAGCTTCTGTTGAAGGTCCGGTCAGTCTGAGTGCGTTCCGTGTACGGAGGGCAGCAGCCCTTGGTGTGACCGGATCCCATCTGGCAGAAATACGCAGCAGTAACTGGTACGCCGAAGTAAGTGGTACGCCGAGTATGGCGGTATCCGGGCACGGCAGTGGCACAGCAGTAACGGTCGACCCCTGCGGGAGGGACACAGTGGAGTCTGGCGCAGCGACGCGGAGCACTCAGGCGCGCGCGAAAGGCGGACCGTCCCTGAGCAGGCGGCGGGGCGGCGGGACCACGGAGGTGGACTCGGCGTCTCTGGACCGGTTGCTGGCGGCTCTGGTGGCCATGCGGGACGGGAACTTCCGCAAGCGGCTCACGGTGTCCGGGGACGGCGTGATGTCGGAGATCGCGGCGGTCTTCAACGAGGTGGCCGACCGCAATCTCCACCTCACGGGTGAGCTGTCGCGGGTACGGCGTGTCGTCGGACGTGAGGGAAAACTCACGGAGCGGCTGGAGACGGGCGCCTGCGAGGGTTCCTGGGCGGCTGCGATCGACAACTCGAACGACCTGGTCGACGACCTGGTGCGGCCGGTCTCCGAGGTGGGCCGGGTCCTGACGGCGGTGGCCGAGGGTGACCTGTCGCCGCGGATGGAGCTGCGGACGCCGTCGCCGGACGGGGCCGGGCATCCGCTGCGCGGCGAGTTCCTCAAGGTCGGCCGTACGGTCAACAACCTGGTCGACCAGTTGTCGACGTTCACCGACGAGGTCACGCGGGTGGCCAGTGAGGTGGGCACCGAGGGCAAGCTGGGCGGTCAGGCACGCGTGCGTGGCATGTCGGGTTCCTGGCGGGACCTGACGGACTCGGTGAACACGATGGCGTACCGGTTGACGGCGCAGGTGCGGGACATCGCGCTGGTGACGACCGCGGTAGCCAAGGGTGATCTGTCCCGGAAGGTCACCGTGCAGGTGGCCGGCGAGATGCTGGAGCTGAAGGAAACCGTCAACACGATGGTGGACCAGCTGTCGGCGTTCTCCTCGGAGGTGACCCGGGTCGCCCGTGAGGTGGGTACGGACGGCATCCTGGGAGGTCAGGCGCACGTACCCGGTGTTGCGGGTACGTGGAAGGAGCTCACGGACTCCGTCAACACCATGGCGGGCAACCTGACGGCGCAGGTGCGCGGGATCTCGGAGGTGACCACCGCGGTCGCCAACGGTGACCTGTCGCGCAAGGTGACCGTTCCGGCGCGCGGTGAGGTCGCGCAGCTCGCCGAGACGATCAACCAGATGACCGAGACGCTGCGGATCTTCGCGGACGAGGTCACGCGGGTGGCCAACGAGGTCGGTGGCGAGGGGCGGCTCGGCGGGCAGGCGAACGTGCCGGGGGCGGCGGGTACCTGGAAGGACCTGACGGACTCCGTCAACACCGTCTTCAGGAACCTGACCACCCAGGTGCGTGACATCGCCGCGGTGACGACGGCGGTGGCCAACGGTGACCTGTCGCAGAAGGTCACGGTGGATGTGGCCGGCGAGATGCTGGAGCTCAAGAACACCGTCAACGGGATGGTTGACCAACTGTCGTCGTTCGGTGCCGAGGTCACCCGGGTGGCCCGGGAGATCGGTGTCGAGGGTGAGCTGGGCGGTCAGGCGCAGGTGCCGGGGGCGGCGGGTACCTGGAAGGACCTGACGGACTCCGTCAACACGGCGTTCCGCAACCTCACCGGTCAGGTGCGCAACATCGCCCAGGTGACGACGGCTGTGGCCAACGGTGACCTGTCGCAGAAGGTCACGGTCGACGTCTCGGGCGAGATGCTGAAGCTGAAGAACACCGTGAACACGATGGTGGACCAGCTGTCCAGTTTCGCCGACCAGGTGACGCGGATGGCCAGGGATGTGGGCACGGAGGGCCGGCTGGGCGGGCAGGCCCGGGTGGACGGTGTCTCGGGCACCTGGAAGGAGCTGACGGACTCCGTCAACTTCATGGCCGGCAACCTCACCTCGCAGGTGCGGCAGATCGCCCAGGTGACGACGGCGGTGGCGCGGGGCGACCTGTCCCAGAAGATCGACGTCGACGCGCGCGGTGAGATCCTCGAACTGAAGAACACGATCAACACGATGGTTGATCAACTGTCGGCCTTCGCCGACCAGGTCACGAAGGTGGCCCGTGAGGTGGGTACGGAGGGCCGGCTCGGCGGGCAGGCGCAGGTGCCGGGCGTGGCCGGGGTGTGGCGGGACCTGACGGATTCCGTGAACGGCATGGCCGGCAACCTGACGGCGCAGGTCCGCAACATCGCGCAGGTGGCGACCGCGGTGGCCCGGGGTGACCTCTCCCAGAAGATCACCGTGGACGCGCGCGGTGAGATCCAGGAGCTGAAGAACACCCTGAACACGATGGTGGACCAGCTGTCGTCGTTCGCCCAGGAGGTCACGCGCGTGGCGCGTGAGGTGGGCACGGAGGGCATCCTGGGCGGTCAGGCCGAGGTGCAGGGGGTGGCGGGCACCTGGAAGGACCTCACCCAGTCCGTGAACTTCATGGCGAACAACCTGACCATCCAGGTGCGCAACATCGCCGAGGTCACGACGGCGGTGGCCAAGGGCGACCTGTCGAAGAAGATCACTGTTGACGCGAAGGGCGAGATCCTCGAGCTCGTCACGACGGTCAACACGATGGTGGACCAGCTGTCCAGTTTCGCCGAGCAGGTGACCCGGGTGGCCCGTGAGGTGGGCACGGAGGGCATCCTGGGTGGTCAGGCGCGCGTTCCGGGTGTCACGGGCATCTGGAAGGACCTCAGCGACAACGTGAACCTGATGGCCAACAACCTGACCATGCAGGTGCGGAACATCTCCCAGGTCTCGGCGGCGGTCGCCAACGGCGATCTGACGCGGCAGGTGACCATCGAGGCGAGCGGTGAGGTGGCGCAGCTCGCCGACACCATCAACCAGATGGTGAAGACGCTGAGTTCGTTCGCCGACCAGGTCACCAAGGTGGCCCGTGAGGTGGGTACGGACGGTATCCTGGGCGGTCAGGCGCACGTACCGGGTGTGGCGGGGACCTGGAAGGACCTCACCGAGTCGGTGAACCAGATGGCGTCCAACCTGACCGGGCAGGTGCGCAACATCGCGATGGTGACGACGGCCATCGCCAAGGGCGACCTGACCAAGAAGATCGACATCGACGCGCGCGGTGAGATCCTCGAACTGAAGACGACGATCAACACGATGGTCGACCAGCTGTCCAGCTTCGCCGAGGAGGTCACCAGGGTCGCCCGCGAGGTGGGCACCGAAGGGGAGCTGGGCGGCCAGGCACGCGTGCGTGACGTGGACGGCACCTGGCGCGACCTCACCGAGTCCGTGAACGAGATGGCCGGGAACCTGACCCGGCAGGTGCGCGCCATCATGCGGGTGGCGACCGCGGTGACCCGTGGCGATCTGAACCTGAAGATCGACGTGGACGCCTCCGGCGAGATCCTGCAGTTGCAGGACTACATCAACAAGATGATCGCGAACCTGCGTGACACCACGATCGCCAACGAGGAGCAGGACTGGCTCAAGGGCAACCTGGCGCGTATCTCCGCGCTGATGCAGGGTCGCCGGGACCTGGCGGACGTGGCCGCGCTCATCATGAGCGAGCTGACGCCGGTGGTCTCCGCGCAGCACGGCGCGTTCTTCCTGGCGATGCCGCTGGTGGACGGGAAGGACCTGAGCGCGGAGAGCGAGGAGGCGTACGAGCTGCGGATGCTGGGTTCGTACGGTTACTCGATGGGTTCCATGCCGACGTCGTTCCGGCCGGGTGAGGCGCTGATCGGCACGGCCGCCCATGAGAAGCGCACGATCCTGGTGGAGAAGGCGCCGACCGGTTACCTGAAGATCTCCTCGGGGCTGGGCGAGGCTCCGCCGGCGCAGGTGATCGTGCTTCCGGTGCTGTTCGAGGGCAAGGTGCTCGGCGTGATCGAGCTGGCCTCGTTCACGCCGTTCACGCAGATCCAGAAGGACTTCCTGAACCAGATCGCCGAGATGATCGCGACCAGCGTCAACACCATCTCGGTGAACACCAAGACCGAGGTGCTGCTGAAGCAGTCGCAGGAGCTGACCGAGCAACTGCAGGAGCGGTCGGCCGAGTTGGAGAACCGGCAGAAGGCCCTGCAGGCGTCCAACGCCGAACTGGAGGAGAAGGCGGAGCTGCTGGCCCAGCAGAACCGGGACATCGAGGTGAAGAACACGGAGATCGAGGAGGCCCGGCAGGTCCTGGAGGAGCGTGCCGAGCAACTCGCGGTCTCCATGCGCTACAAGAGCGAGTTCCTCGCCAACATGTCGCACGAGCTGCGCACCCCGCTCAACTCGCTGCTGATCCTGGCCAAGCTGCTCGCCGACAACGCCGAGGGCAATCTGTCGCCGAAGCAGGTGGAGTTCGCCGAGACCATTCACGGCGCCGGTTCCGACCTGCTGCAGCTCATCAACGACATCCTCGACCTGTCGAAGGTGGAGGCGGGCAAGATGGACGTCTCCCCGACGCGCATCGCGCTCGTCCAGCTCGTGGACTACGTGGAGGCGACCTTCCGGCCGCTGACCGCGGAGAAGGGCCTGGACCTGTCGGTGCGGGTCTCGCCGGAGCTGCCCGCCACCTTGCACACCGACGAGCAGCGGCTCCTTCAGGTGCTGCGCAACCTGCTGTCCAACGCGGTGAAGTTCACCGACTCGGGTTCGGTGGAGCTGGTGATCCGGCCGGCGAGCGGCGAGGTGCCGGCGGGGATCCGGGAACAGCTTCTGGAGGCCGGTTCGCTCAGCGATCCGGACGCGCCGCTGATCGCGTTCTCGGTGACCGACACCGGTATCGGTATCGCGGCCAGCAAGATGCGGGTGATCTTCGAGGCGTTCAAGCAGGCCGACGGCACGACGAGCCGCAAGTACGGGGGTACGGGCCTGGGGCTGTCGATCTCGCGGGAGATCGCGCAGCTGCTCGGTGGTGAGATCCACGCGCAGAGCGAGCCGGGCCGTGGTTCGACGTTCACGCTGTACCTGCCGCTGCACCCGAGTGAGCTGCCGCCGCAGGGCTATCAGCAGTCCGTGCCCGCGCTGGAGGCCGGGGACCTGGTGGCCTCGCAGAACCGCAGCTCGGAGCTGTCGGGGGTGGAGATCGAGACGCCGGCCGAGGTGAAGTCGTACCAGGAGACCCAGAACGGCGCCGCCGCGCTCTTCCGGCGCCGGCGCCGGGGTGCTCCGGCGGTGCCCGAGACCTGGCCGGTGCTGGCCGAGCAGGAGGTGGCGGCCCCGCAGCCGCGCCGGGGGGTGCGGTTCGGCGGGGAGAAGGTGCTGATCGTCGACGACGACATCCGCAACGTCTTCGCGCTCACCAGCGTCCTGGAGCAGCACGGTCTGTCGGTGCTGTACGCCGAGAACGGCCGGGAGGGCATCGAGGTGCTGGAACAGCACGAGGATGTGGCGGTCGTGCTGATGGACATCATGATGCCGGAGATGGACGGCTATGCGACGACCAACGCGATCCGTCGGATGCCGCAGTTCGCCGGGCTGCCGATCATCGCGCTGACCGCGAAGGCGATGAAGGGCGACCGGGAGAAGGCGATCGAGTCGGGTGCCTCCGACTACGTCACCAAGCCGGTCGATCCTGATCACCTTCTGGCGGTGATGGAGCAGTGGATGCGCGGGGAGTGACCGAAACGATCAGGTGTGATGTGAACGGCAAGGGAACCTTCCGTGAGCGCGGGAAGTTGCTGACTCACGGTGGCCGAACCCGTGTAGAAGTGCGGGATTGGGGGAACCTTCTGGTCTCCGGCTGCGTTTCTGCTACGTGCACAGTGACATCGCGGTGACAGGGTGTGGCGACAGGCGGGGTGCGGCTACCATGACCGGCACAAGGACGGGCGGCGAAACGGAGTCGTCCCCTGGGGCGGCGCCCGGTGCACATCCGGGGCGAGGAGGGCGGGCCATGGTGCAGAAGGCCAAGATCCTCCTGGTCGATGACCGGCCGGAGAATCTGCTGGCGCTGGAGGCCATCCTCTCTGCGCTCGATCAGACACTGGTGCGGGCATCGTCCGGGGAGGAAGCGCTCAAGGCACTGCTCACGGACGACTTCGCGGTCATTCTGCTGGACGTCCAGATGCCGGGCATGGACGGTTTCGAGACCGCGGCGCACATCAAGCGGCGGGAGCGGACCCGGGACATCCCGATCATCTTCCTCACCGCCATCAACCACGGCCCCCACCACACCTTCCGGGGCTATGCGGCGGGCGCGGTCGACTACATCTCCAAGCCCTTCGACCCGTGGGTGCTGCGCGCCAAGGTCTCGGTCTTCGTCGAGCTGTACATGAAGAACTGCCAGCTCCGCGAGCAGGCGGCGCTGCTGCGGCTGCAGTTGGAGGGCGGCGGCAAGGGCGGCGCGGTGGCCGGCAAGGAGTCCGCGGGGCTGCTCGCCGAGCTGTCGGCGCGGCTCGCCGCCGTCGAGGAGCAGGCCGAGGCCCTGTCCAAGCAGCTGGACGACGAGTCCGCGGACGCGGCCGCGGTGGCCACGGCGGCCCACCTGGAGCGCAAACTCACCGGCCTGCGGCGGGCGCTCGACGCCCTCGAACCGGGTACGGGCGGCGGTTCCGCACCGCTCCCGTCGCAGAACTGACCACGGCGGCGGACCCAGTTGCCCATGCGCGTGCGTCAGTTCCGTGCCCCGGCAAGGGCGACACGAACGGGTGAAGCAGTGGGCACACGTGTCCCCTGTCGCATCCCCCGGTAACCTCACACCCATGGCCTCACGTCCCTCGGCAGCCAAGAAGCAGCCCGCGAAGAAGGCCGCTCCCTCGAAGGCTCCGGTGAGGAGGGCCGCCGCGAAGAAGGCCCCGGCCAAGAAGGCGCCGGCCAAGAGGACCGCGGCGAAGAAGTCCGCCCCGCCGCCCAGGCCGGCGCCCAGCCCCACCGGGGGCGTCGTCCGTCTGGTGCGCGCCCTCTGGCTCGGCCTCGCGCACGCCGTCGGCGCCGTCTTCCGCGGCATAGGACAGGGAGCCAGGAACCTGGACCCGGCCCACCGCAAGGACGGCGTCGCCCTGCTGCTGCTCGCCCTCGCCCTGATCGTCGCCGCCGGCACCTGGGCCGACCTGCGCGGCCCGGTCGGCGACCTGGTCGAGATCCTCGTCACCGGCGCCTTCGGGCGTCTCGACCTGCTGGTGCCGATACTGCTCGCGGTGATCGCCGTACGGTTCATGCGCCACCCCGAGCAGCCGGAGGCCAACGGCAGGATCGTGATCGGGCTGTCCGCGCTGGTCATCGGCGTGCTCGGGCAGGTCCACATCGCCTGCGGCGCGCCCGCCCGCAGCGACGGCATGCAGGGCATAAGGGACGCCGGCGGCCTCATCGGCTGGGCGGTGGCGACCCCGCTGACGTACACCATGACCGAGGTCCTCGCCGTACCCCTGCTGGTGCTGCTCACGGTCTTCGGGCTGCTGGTCGTCACGGCGACCCCGGTGAACGCGATCCCGCAGCGGCTGCGTGCGCTGGGCGTGCGCCTCGGTCTGCTGCACGACCCCGAACCGGACGACTACGCCGAGTACACCGAGGACGACGAGCGCTACGACGACCAGTGGCGCGAGGCGTTGCCCGCGCGCCCCCGCAAGCGCACCGGCGCCCCGGCGGAGTACGACCCCGACGCCGCCGAGCAGGAGGCGCTCGGCAAGCGCCGGGGCCGCCCGAGGCGCTCCGCGGTGCCGCAGCCCGAGATGGGGCGCAGGCTGGACGCGGTGGACGTCGCGGCGGCGGCCGCCGCCGCGCTCGACGGCGCGGTCCTGCACGGCATGCCGCCCTCGCCGCTCGTCGCCGACCTCACCCAGGGTGTCGGCGTCGGCGACCGCGAGGAGACCACACCCACGCCCACGCCCGGACCCGTGCCGGTCCCGAACCCGGTCCCGGCGGCGCGGCCCCAGCAGGAGAAGCTCAAGAGCGAACCGGTCGTCGCGGACCTGACGAAACCGGCCCCCGAGGAGCCCCGCGACCTGCCCCCGCGCGCCGAGCAGCTCCAGCTCTCCGGCGACATCACCTACGCGCTGCCCTCGCTGGACCTGCTCACCCGCGGCGGCCCCGGCAAGGCCCGCAGCGCGGCCAACGACGCCGTCGTCGCCTCCCTCACCACCGTCTTCTCGGAGTTCAAGGTCGACGCGCGCGTCACCGGCTTCACCCGCGGACCGACGGTCACCCGCTACGAGGTGGAACTCGGCCCCGCCGTGAAGGTCGAGCGGATCACTGCGCTCACCAAGAACATCGCGTACGCCGTCGCCAGCCCGGACGTGCGGATCATCAGCCCGATCCCCGGCAAGTCCGCGGTCGGCATCGAGATCCCCAACACCGACCGGGAGATGGTCAACCTCGGTGACGTGCTGCGGCTCGCCGAGTCCGCCGAGGACGACGACCCGATGCTGGTCGCCTTCGGCAAGGACGTCGAGGGCGGCTACGTCATGCACTCGCTGGCGAAGATGCCGCACATGCTGGTCGCGGGCGCCACCGGCTCCGGCAAGTCGTCCTGCATCAACTGCCTGATCACCTCGGTCATGATGCGGGCCACCCCGGAGGACGTGCGGATGGTCCTCGTCGACCCCAAGCGCGTCGAGCTGACCGCCTACGAGGGCATCCCGCACCTCATCACGCCGATCATCACCAACCCCAAGCGGGCCGCTGAGGCGCTCCAGTGGGTCGTGCGCGAGATGGACCTGCGCTACGACGACCTGGCCGCGTTCGGGTTCCGGCACATCGACGACTTCAACAAGGCGATCCGCGAGGGCAAGGTCAAGCTGCCCGAGGGCAGCGAGCGCGAGCTCAGTCCCTACCCGTACCTGCTGGTGATCGTCGACGAGCTCGCCGACCTGATGATGGTCGCCCCGCGTGACGTCGAGGACGCCATCGTGCGCATCACGCAGCTCGCGCGGGCCGCCGGCATCCACCTGGTGCTCGCCACCCAGCGCCCGTCGGTCGACGTCGTCACGGGTCTGATCAAGGCGAACGTGCCCTCCCGGCTCGCCTTCGCCACCTCCTCGCTCGCCGACAGCCGGGTCATCCTCGACCAGCCCGGCGCGGAGAAGCTGATCGGCAAGGGCGACGGGCTCTTCCTTCCGATGGGGGCGAACAAGCCGACCCGTATGCAGGGCGCGTTCGTGACCGAGGAGGAGGTCGCGGCGGTCGTCCAGCACTGCAAGGACCAGATGGCGCCCGTCTTCCGGGACGACGTCACCGTGGGCACCAAGCAGAAGAAGGAGATCGACGAGGACATCGGCGACGACCTCGACCTGCTGTGCCAGGCGGCCGAGCTGGTCGTCTCCACGCAGTTCGGCTCGACGTCCATGCTCCAGCGCAAGCTGCGCGTCGGTTTCGCCAAGGCCGGTCGGCTCATGGACCTGATGGAGTCGCGCGGGGTCGTCGGACCCAGCGAGGGGTCCAAGGCACGTGATGTTCTTGTGAAACCCGATGAGCTGGACGGAGTGCTCGCCGTGATCCGCGGGGAGTCTGAGGGGTAGGTCTGTCTCAGGGGCGCGGGCGCCTGTACGCCGGGTGGAGGCATGTCGTGATCCACCCGTTAGAGATCGTCGGGCAACCGTTTCCCTTTGACGTACGTCAAGTTGAGCGAGAGGAAAGGTGTGTACTCCATCTTGGGGCGCACACCTGACCTGTCATCGGGGTGTCCGACCATACCGATGGCGTAGAAAGTCGTATCGTCCGGTTGCCTCACCCTTTCGTACCCCCCCTAGACTGAACCTCCAGCACAGGCGGCTAAACGCTCGAAAGGCGCCCCCGTGTCCATCGGCAGCAACTCCCCTGAAGACGAGCGTCCGTTCCCAGACGTGTCCGAGGAAAACCGCCCCTCCGTAGGCCGAGCCCTCAAGCAGGCCCGCATCGCCGCCGGGCTGACCGTCGACGACATCAGCGGGAGGACCCGGGTCCGGATCGCCATCGTGCACGCCATCGAGGCCGACGACTTCGCCCCCTGCGGCGGCGACGTCTACGCCCGCGGCCACATCCGGACCCTGGCCAGGGCCGTCGGTCTCGACCCCGAGCCGCTGCTCGCGCAGTTCGCGGCCGAGCACGGTGGTGGGCGGCCCGCGCCGACGCCCGCCGCACCGCTGTTCGAGGCGGAACGCATCCGGCCCGAGCGGCGCGGACCCAACTGGACGGCGGCCATGGTCGCCGCGATCGTCGTCGTGATCGGTTTCGTCGGCTTCACCGCCTTCAAGGGCGGTGGCGACGACGCCAAGCAGTCGGTCGCCGAGGGGGCCACCCCGTCGACCAGCAAGCCGGCCTCGCCCACCCCGAAGGAGAGCAAGCCCGGCAAGGCCCCCGAGCCCTCCGACAGCGCGATCGCCGCCGCGCCCCAGGACAAGGTCACCGTCCAGGTCAGCGCGGCCAACGGACGCAGCTGGATCTCGGCCAAGGACCACAACGGCCGGATGCTCTTCGACGGGCTCCTGAAGAAAGGCGACTCCAAGACCTTCCAGGACAGCTCCAAGATCAACCTGATCCTCGGCGACGCCGGAGCCATCCAGCTCTACGTCAACGGGAAGAAGATCGAGGACCAGTTCCAGCCGGGTGCCGTGGAGCGCCTGACGTACACCAAGGGCGACCCGGAAGTCGGATAAAAGTTCGGATCGAGCACGTGCCCAAGGGGTTGGCCATGATCGGCCAGCCCCTTCGACGTGGGCTGTCGGTGAGACAAAGTAGTCTTGAGCCCATGCCTGAACGCCGTACCGTCGCACTTGTCACTCTCGGCTGCGCCCGTAACGAGGTGGACTCGGAGGAGCTCGCAGGCCGTTTGGAGGCGGACGGCTGGCACCTCGTCGAGGACGCGTCGGACGCCGACGTCGCCGTCGTCAACACCTGTGGCTTCGTCGAGGCCGCCAAGAAGGACTCCGTGGACGCCCTCCTGGAGGCCAACGACCTCAAGGGCCACGGCAGAACCCAGGCCGTCGTGGCGGTGGGCTGCATGGCCGAGCGGTACGGCAAGGAACTCGCCGAGGCGCTGCCCGAGGCCGACGGCGTGCTCGGCTTCGACGACTACGCCGACATCTCCGACCGCCTGCAGACGATCCTCAGCGGCGGCATCCACGCCGCCCACACCCCGCGCGACCGACGCAAGCTGCTGCCCATCAGCCCGGCCGAGCGACAGGACTCGGCCACCTCGGTGGCACTGCCGGGCCACGCGCCGGCCGACCTCCCGGAGGGCCTCGCGCCCGCCTCCGGACCGCGTGCGCCCCTGCGCCGCCGCCTGGACGGCTCCCCGGTCGCCTCGGTGAAGCTCGCCTCCGGCTGCGACCGGCGCTGCACCTTCTGCGCCATCCCGTCCTTCCGCGGCTCCTTCATCTCGCGCCGCCCGAGCGACGTGCTCAACGAGACCCGCTGGCTGGCCGAGCAGGGCGTCAAGGAGATCATGCTGGTCTCCGAGAACAACACCTCCTACGGCAAGGACCTCGGTGACATCCGCCTCCTGGAGTCCCTGCTGCCCGAGCTGGCCGAGGTCGACGGCATCGAGCGGGTGCGCGTCAGCTACCTCCAGCCCGCCGAGATGCGCCCCGGCCTGATCGACGTGCTGACCTCCACCCCGAAGGTCGCCCCCTACTTCGACCTGTCCTTCCAGCACTCCGCCCCCGGCGTGCTGCGGGCCATGCGGCGCTTCGGCGACACCGACCGCTTCCTGGAGCTGCTGGACACCATCCGCGGCAAGGCCCCGCAGGCCGGTGTCCGCTCCAACTTCATCGTCGGCTTCCCCGGTGAGTCCGAGTCCGACCTGGCCGAGCTGGAGCGCTTCCTGAACGGCGCCCGGCTGGACGCCATCGGTGTCTTCGGCTACTCCGACGAGGAGGGCACCGAGGCGGCCACGTACGAGAACAAGCTCGACGAGGACGTCGTCGCCGAACGCCTCGCGCACATCTCCCAGCTCGCCGAGGAGCTCGTCTCGCAGCGTGCCGAGGAGCGCGTCGGCGAGACCCTGCACGTCCTCGTGGAGTCCGTGGACGAGGAGGACGGCGTCTACGGCCGGGCGGCCCACCAGGCGCCCGAGACCGACGGACAGGTGCTGCTCACGAGCGGCGAGGGACTGCGTCCCGGTCGTATGGTCGAGGCGAAGGTGGTCGGTACGGAAGGTGTCGACCTGGTGGCCGAGCCGCTGCGTGGCTCGGCCACGTGGAGCGAGGAGGACGGCAGATGACCGGAGTCCCGGCGTCCGCCGCGGGCGGCCCCTCCGGCGCGCCCGGCGCCGCGGGCTCCGCCGCCACCTCCGGTCCCACCCCCGCCCAGGGCAGCGCGCAGAGCGGCTCGCACGGCGGCCCGCAGAGCGGCTCGCCGCACGAGGAGAAGCCGCCGCGCGGCGGGAAGATCACGGCCGCCGCCGTCAACCAGGCCAGCGTGTGGAACGTCGCCAACCTGCTGACCATGCTCCGGCTGGTCCTGGTGCCCGGCTTCGTCGCGCTGATGCTCGCCGACGGCGGATACGACCCGGCATGGCGCTCGCTCGCCTGGGCGGCCTTCGCCGTCGCCATGATCACCGACCTGTTCGACGGCCATCTGGCCCGCACCTACAACCTGGTCACCGACTTCGGCAAGATCGCCGACCCCATCGCCGACAAGGCGATCATGGGAGCGGCGTTGGTCTGCCTGTCCGCGCTGGGCGACCTGCCCTGGTGGGTGACGATCGTGATCCTGGCCCGGGAACTCGGCATCACGCTCATGCGCTTCGTCGTCATCCGCTACGGCGTGATCCCGGCCAGCCGCGGCGGCAAGCTCAAGACCCTCACCCAGGGCGTGGCCGTCGGCATGTACGTGCTGGCACTGACGGGATGGCTGGCGACCCTGAGGTTCTGGGTGATGGCAGTGGCCGTCGTCCTGACGGTCGTCACGGGCCTCGACTATGTGAGACAAGCCATTGTGCTGCGGCGGCAGGGGATCGCCGAGCGGACAACGGCCTCGGAGGAGACGGAAGCGTGAATTCCACGGCCGCCGAACTGGTGCGACTACTGACGGTGAGAGGCCAGAGCCTGGCTGTGGCCGAGTCGCTGACCGGTGGACTGGTCGCGGCCGAGATCACCACGGTCCCGGGGGCCTCCAAGGCGTTCCGCGGGTCCGTCACCGCCTACGCCACCGAACTGAAGCACGAGCTGCTCGGTGTCGACGCCACCCTGCTGGCCCAGCGCGGAGCGGTGGATCCGCAGGTCGCGGCCCAGATGGCCGCCGGGGTACGCAAGGCGCTCGGCGCCGACTGGGGCCTCGCGACCACCGGCGTCGCCGGACCCGAACCGCAGGACGGCCGCCCCGTGGGCACCGTGTTCGTGGCGGTCGACGGCCCCTTCGCGGCGGGTTCCGGTTCTGCCGGCGGCGGAAAAGTGGCGGCCCTGCGGTTGAACGGCGACCGTGCGGAAATTCGTAGAGAGAGTGTACGGAGCGTACTCGCGCTGCTCCTGAAGGAGCTTGCGAACGAACAGACCGGGAATGAGCGGACACAGGATACGGAACAGAACGGGGGGTTTTGATGTTTGCAGCCCTGAGTGAACACGACATCGCTCCCCGCACGGCCGCGGCGCAAGGCGGTACGGTGGGGCGTGAAGGATGCGGTTACGCGGTCCGAGGAGGGAGCCACCGATGATTCTGCTCCGTCGCCTGCTGGGTGACGTGCTGCGTCGGCAGCGCCAGCGCCAGGGCCGTACTCTGCGCGAAGTCTCCTCGTCCGCCCGAGTCTCGCTCGGCTATCTCTCCGAGGTGGAGCGGGGGCAGAAGGAGGCTTCCTCCGAGCTGCTCTCCGCCATCTGCGACGCGCTGGACGTACGGATGTCCGAGCTCATGCGGGAAGTGAGCGACGAGCTCGCCCTCGCCGAGCTGGCCCAGTCCGCCCAGGCCACCGAGTCCGTACCGACGCCGGTTCGCCCGATGCTGGGCACCGTCTCGGTGACCGGTGTGCCACCGGAACGGGTGACCATCAAGGCACCCGCCGAAGCGGTGGACGTGGTCGCGGCGTAACGCCCGCGCCGGTCTAGACCGACGTGGCGCCGACCCGGCGCCGAAGAAGTGCGCGAGGCCCCGGCCCCGCCTCCCCAGGAGAACCCTGGAAGGGCGCGGCCGGGGCCTTCGTGCGCCCCGGCGCCAAGTGCGTCCGTTTGCCGGTACCCGGTGCTGCGGTCATCGTGGAGGGACGTGACAGGGGGCCGAGCACCGGAGAGTACGCATGTACGTCGTGAAGAGCCCGCTGTCCGACGCGGACCTGAAGACCGTGGCCGAGGCGCTGCAGGGCGCCCTCGTCGACCTGGTGGACCTGGCCCTGGTCGCCAAACAGGTCCACTGGAACGTGGTCGGCCCCCGCTTCCGTTCCGTCCACCTCCAGCTCGACGAGGTGGTGTACTCGGCCCGTACGCACTCCGACACGGTCGCGGAACGGGCGTCCGCGCTGGGCGTCTCACCGGACGGGCGCGCGGCCACCGTGGCCGCGGGCAGCGGTGTCTCGGCGGCCCCCGCGGGCTGGGTCAACGACTCGGACGCGGTGGCGGCCCTGGCGGACGCGCTGGGCGCGGTGATCGCCCGGATGCGGGAGCGGATCACGGCGACCGCGGAGCCGGACCCGGTGTCCCAGGACATCTTCATCGCCGTCACGGCGGATCTGGAGAAGCATCACTGGATGTTCCAGGCGGAGAACGCGTAGCAGAGGCCGACGTCGGCCGACGGCCGTTGCATCGGTGAGCCCTCGGTGCGCCTCCCCGGTGGGCCGGGCGGCGTTCTAGCGTCCGGCTGGAGGTGGCGGCCAAGATGGGGCGGATGATGCGCTGGGGGGTTGCCCTGGGGTGCACGGCGCTGTGGTGGTGGGCCGTGCTGCGGATCGCGTTCGCCGACGGCGCCGGGGCGCTGGAGGCGACCGTGGCCGCCGGTGGCTGGGGGCTGAGCCTGCTGCCGGTGAACTGCGTGCCGCGGTCCCGGGCCGCAGGCGCCCTCGGCCCGGGCAGGTGGCGGGCCGCCTGGGAGGGCCGGCGCCCTACCAGGGCATCGCCACCCCTCCGTTCGGGCGCAGGATCTGGCCCGTCATGAACGACGAGGCGTCGCAGGCCAGGTAGAGCACGGCGTGCGCGATGTCCGTCGCCTCACCGACCCGGCCCAGCGGCGACATCCGGGCCATCCACCCCTCCGTGCGCCGCTGCTCCGCACTGTCGTCGCGGTCGGTCATGGGCGTACGGATCCAGCCCGGGGCGACCGCGTTGACCCGGATGCCGTGCCCGCCGACCTCGTTCGCGAGCGTCTTGGTCAGCTGCACCACGGCCGCCTTGGCGGCGCCGTAGCAGAGCAGGCCGGGGCCGCCGGTGTCGATCGCGCCGGACGCCATGGTGACGATGCTGCCCCCGGTCCGCCGCTCCAGCATCAGCTGTGCCGCCTCCTGGCAGCTGTGCAGGACGCCCTTGAAATTGACGGCCAGCACCCGGTCGAGGTCCTCGTCGCGGGTGTCCAGGACGGGACTGCGGTGCATGATCCCGGCGACCGCCGCCATGATGTCCAGCCGCTCGCAGGACCGTACGGCCCGTGCGAGCCCCGCCCGGTCGGTCACGTCGAGGGTGTGGGTGTGGGCGGTGCCGCCGGCGTCCTTGATCAGTGCGGCGGTCCCGTGCAGTCCGTCCGTGTCGAGGTCTCCGCAGTGCACGGTCGCGCCCGCCTCGGCGAGCAGCACGGCCGAGGCACGGCCGATGCCGCTGGCGGCGCCGGTGACGAATGCGGTGCGTCCGGTGAGGTCGTACGCATCGACTGGCATGAAGGGACGGTACGAGCGTTCCTGACGGGTCGTCAATTGGGTGTGCGTGTTCTGCGGGTCGGGGGCGAGCCCGGAGCCGGGGCCGGTCCGGTCTGGCAGGCCGGGCACCAGTAGGTGGGGCGGTCGCGGGAACCGTCGCCCTGGTCGGCCAGGCAAATCGGGGTGCGGCAGCGCAGGCAGGGCCGGGCCGCGCGGCCGTACACGAACAGGTCCTGGTGGCGCAGGCCCGTGGTCCGGCGGACCGGGCGGTCCCGGTTGGCCTCCAGGAGCCGCTGCGCGAGGCGGGGGAGGTGCGCGGCGCGGTCGGCGGGGAGCGCGCCCACCGGCAGCCAGGGAGTGGCGCCGATCAGGAAGCAGAGCTCGCTCTTGTAGACATTGCCGATGCCGGCGAGGTTGCGCTGGTCGAGCAGGGCCTCGCCGAGCGGGCGGCCGGGGTCGGTGAGCAGGTTGGCGAGGGCGCGCTCGGGGTCCCAGTCCGGGCCCAGCAGGTCGGGGCCGAGGTGGCCCACCGCGGCGTCCTCCTCGCCGGTGCGCAGGAGCTCCAGGACCGGAAGGCGGTAGCCGACGGCCGTGCGGTCGGCGGTGCTCAGGACGACCCGGATCTGGTGGGCGGGGCCGCCCTTCCAGGGCTCCCCGGCGCCGAACACCTTCCAGGCGCCTTCCATCCGCAGATGCGTGTGCAGGGTCAGGCCGCCCTCGAAACGGGTCAGCAGGTGCTTGCCACGGGGCACGGTGCCGAGGACGGTACGCCCGCCGAGGTCGACCGTGGCGTATCTGGGCACCCGGAAGTCACTGCGGGCCAGCACCTTGCCGGCGAGCGCGTCGTGCAGGCGCCGTGCCGCCTGCCAGACCGTGTCACCCTCGGGCATGGGTCAAGAGTGGCACGCGGGTGCCGGGCCGGGACGGACAGGGCCCGAGGGGCGCACGGTGAGCATGGCGGACGTTCATGGCGGTCACGCCCGTAGCCGAAGGCCGCGCGGGGTCGCGATGAACCCCGCCCCCTCCAGCAGGGTGCCCAGCGGTGAGGTCAGGGCCGCCGCGCCGTTGACCCGCTCCACCGTCACCGTGCCGAGGCTGCCCGCGCGGGCGGCCGCCGCGAGAGCCTCCGCCGCCGTCCGCAGACGCGGGTCGTCGGGTGCGGCCGAGTCCGGGTCGGAGGGCCAGGCCAGCAGCGTCTTGCCGCCGCGCTCCATGTACAGCGTCAGCTCGCCCTCGACCAGGACGACCAGCGAGCCCGCCTTGCGGCCCGGCTTGTGCCCGGCGCCGGTGGGTGGCTCGGGCCAGGGGAGCGCGGCGCCGTAGGCGTTGGCGGGGTCGGCCGCGGCGAGGACCGCGGCTCTGGGGTCGGGCCCCGCCGGGGTGCGGGTGTGGTGGTTGCCGTAGGTGTGGGGGGTGGCCGGGCCGCCGCCCCGGGGGCCGCCGTAGCCGGGGGCGGCGAAGGGGTCGGCGGGCGATTCGCCGAAGGGGCCGCCGGGGGCGAAGTCCTTCGGGGAGAGGTAGTCGCCGGGGGCGGCGGGCGGCTCGGGGGGCCAGGTGAAGTCGTCGCCGACACCGGCGGGGCCGGTTCCGTCGAAGGGGCCGAGGGGGGTGACGGGGGTTTCGGCGCCGAAGGCGGCCGCAGGGATGCGGCCACCGTTTCCGAAGCCGGTGGTGTCACCCGGACCGGTGCCGTTCCGCAGGCCGGTGCCGGGCGTACCCTCGCCGCGTTCACGGGCGTTGGACACGGCGCGCAGCCGGTCGACCGCGCCGTCCATCGCGAACTGGGCCGCGCCCAGCCCCTCGACCACGTAGCCCCGGCGGGCCTGCCCGCTCTCCTCGAACGCCGACAGGATCCGGTACACCGCAGAGAAGCCGCCCTCGACCCCCTCCGCCGCGACCGCGCCCCGGGTCACCACCCCGTGCCGGTCCAGCAGGGTGCGGGCCAGGGCGTGGGCGCGCACGGTGGTGTCCGGCTCGGGCTCGGGCAGCAGGGACCAGCGGCCGGCGACGGTCGGCGGGCCGGTACGGGAGGCCGTACGGGCGGCGGCCGTCAGGGAGCCGTAGCGGCCGCGCGGGACGGTGCGTTTGGCGCGGTGGGCCGTGGACCCGGCGGTACGGCCGGAGCCCAGCAGGGAGCGCAGCGGGGCCAGCGTGTCGTTGGTGAGCCGCCCCGACCACGCCAGGTCCCAGAGTGCGTCGGCCAGGTGGGGGTCGGTGGCGTCGGGATGGGTGGTGGCACGGACCTGGTCGGCGATCTGACGGAAGAACAGGCCGTAGCCGCCGGACAGGGCGTCCAGTACGGACTGGTGCAGGGCCGTCAGCTCCAGGGGGTGCGGTGGCGGAAGGAGCAGGGGCGCCGCGTCCGCCAGGTACAGGGATACCCAGCCGTCCTTGCCGGGCAGGGCGCCCGCGCCGGCCCACACGATCTCGCCGGCCGCGGTCAGTTCGTCCAGCATGGACGGCGTGTAGTTGACCACACGGGACGGCAGGACCAGCTTCTCCAGAGCCGACGCCGGGACGGACGCGCCCTGCAACTGCTCGACCGCGCGCACCAGCCCGTCGACGCCCCGCAGCCCGTGCCCCTTGCCGATGTGCTGCCACTGCGGCAGGAACTGAGCGAGCGCGGCCGGTGCCACCGGCTCCAACTCGTGCCGCAGCGCGGCCAGAGAACGGCGGCGCAGCCTGCGCAGCACGGCCGCGTCGCACCACTCCTGACCGATGCCCGCCGGATGGAACTCGCCCTGGACCACCCGGCCGCCCGCGGCGAGCCGCTGCAACGCGCCTTCGGTGACCGCCACCCCGAGCCCGAAGCGGGCGGCAGCGGTGGCCGACGTGAACGGGCCGTGGGTGCGCGCGTACCGGGCGAGGAGGTCGCCGAGCGGATCCTTCACCGGCTCGGTGAACGCCTCGGGGACGCCGACCGGCAGGGCCGTGCCGAGGGCGTCGCGCAGCCGCCCCGCGTCCTCGATCGCGGCCCAGTGGTCGGCGCCGCCGATCCGCACCTTGATGGCCCGACGGGCGCCGGCGAGCTCCCGGGCCCACTGCGGTTCGGCGCCCCGCTCCGCCAGCTCGGCCTCCGTCAGCGGTCCCAGCAGCCGCAGTACGTCGGCGACTCCCTCCAGATCCTTGATCCGGCGGTCCTCGCTGAGCCATTGGAGTTCGCTCTCCAGTTCCGTGAGGACCTCGGCGTCGAGCAGTTCGCGCAGCTCCGCCTGGCCCAGCAGCTCGGCCAGCAGCCGCGAGTCCAGGGAGAGCGCGGCCGCGCGGCGCTCGGCGAGCGGCGAGTCGCCCTCGTAAAGGAACTGGGCGACGTACCCGAAGAGCAAGGAGCGGGCGAAGGGGGAGGGCTCGGGGGTGGTGACCTCGACCAGGCGGACCTTGCGGGACTCCAGGTCGCCCATCAACTCGACCAGGCCGGGCACGTCGAAGACGTCCTGGAGGCACTCGCGGACCGCTTCCAGGACGATCGGGAACGAACCGAACTCGCCGGCCACCTGGAGAAGCTGGGCGGCACGCTGGCGCTGCTGCCACAGCGGGGTGCGCCTGCCGGGGTTGCGGCGCGGGAGCAGCAGCGCGCGGGCGGCGCACTCGCGGAAACGGGAGGCGAACAGGGCGGAGCCGCCGACCTGGTCGGTGACGATCTGGTCGACCTCGCCCTTGTCGAAGGCGACGTCGGCGGCGCCGACCGGGGCCTGCTCGGCGTCGTACTCGCTGCCGGCCCGCACGGGCGCCTGGTCCAGCAGGTCCAGGCCCATCAGGTCGGCGTCGGGCAGCCGCAGCACGATCCCGTCGTCCGCGTGCATGACCTGCGCGTCCATGCCGTACCGCTCGGACAGACGGGCGCCGAGGGCCAGCGCCCAGGGGGCGTGCACCTGGGCTCCGAAGGGGGAGTGGACGACCACGCGCCAGTCGCCCAGTTCGTCGCGGAAGCGCTCCACGACGATCGTGCGGTCGTCGGGGACATGGCCGCAGGCCTCGCGCTGTTCGTCCAGGTACGACAGCACGTTGTCCGCCGCCCAGGCGTCGAGGCCCGCCGCCAGCAGACGCAGCCGGGCGTCCTCCTTGGAGAGCGAACCCACCTCGCGCAGGAACGCGCCGACCGCACGGCCCAGTTCGAGCGGGCGGCCGAGCTGGTCGCCCTTCCAGAAGGGCAGCCGGCCGGGGACGCCGGGCGCGGGGGAGACCAGGACCCGGTCGCGGGTGATGTCCTCGATCCGCCAGGAACTGGTGCCGAGGGTGAAGACGTCGCCGACCCGGGACTCGTAGACCATCTCCTCGTCCAGCTCGCCGACCCGGCCGCCGCCCTTCTTGGGGTCGGCACCGGCGAGGAAGACACCGAAGAGACCGCGGTCGGGGATGGTGCCGCCGGAGGTGACGGCGAGCCGCTGGGCGCCCGGGCGGCCGGTGACCGTACCGGTGACCCGGTCCCAGACCACCCGCGGGCGCAGCTCCGCGAACGCGTCCGACGGATAGCGGCCCGCGAGCATGTCCAGGACCGCCGTGAACGCCGACTCCGGCAGGGAGGCGAAGGGGGCCGCGCGGCGGACCGTGGTCAGCAGGTCGTCCACCTGCCAGGTGTCCAGGGCGGTCATCGCGACCAGCTGCTGGGCCAGCACGTCGAGCGGGTTGGCGGGGACCCGCAGGGACTCGATGGAGCCGGTGCGCATCCGCTCGGTGACCACGGCCGCCTGCACCAGGTCGCCGCGGTACTTGGGGAAGACCACCCCGGTGGAGACCGCTCCGACCTGGTGTCCCGCGCGGCCGACGCGCTGCAGTCCGGAGGCGACCGACGGCGGGGACTCGACCTGGACGACGAGGTCCACCGCGCCCATGTCGATGCCCAGTTCGAGGCTGGACGTGGCCACCACCGCGGGCAGCCGGCCGGCCTTGAGGTCCTCCTCGACCAGCGCGCGCTGCTCCTTGGAGACCGAACCGTGGTGCGCGCGGGCGATGACCGGCGGGGCGCCCTGGGCCGCGCCCGAGCCGCCCATCAGCTCCGCCGGCGCGTGGTGTTCGTCCAGGGGCTCGCCGGTCACCCGCTCGTAGGCGATCTCGTTGAGCCGGTTGCACAGGCGCTCCGCCAGCCGGCGGGAGTTGGCGAACACGATCGTGGAGCGGTGGGCCTGCACCAGGTCGGCGATCCGCTCCTCCACGTGCGGCCAGATCGACGGCTTCTCCGCTCCTTCGGCGCCGTCGCGGGCCGGGGAGCCGCCCAGCTCGCCCATGTCCTGGACCGGCACGACCACGGAGAGGTCGAACTCCTTGCCGGACTCGGGCTGGACGATCTCCACCTTGCGGCGCGGCGACAGATAGCGGGCCACCTCGTCGACCGGGCGGACGGTCGCGGACAGACCGATGCGGCGGGCGGGCCTCGGCAGCAGTTCGTCCAGCCGCTCCAGGGAGAGCGCGAGATGAGCCCCGCGCTTGGTGCCGGCGACCGCGTGCACCTCGTCCAGGATCACCGTCTCGATGCCCGTCAGCGCGTCGCGCGTGGCCGACGTCAGCATCAGGAACAGGGACTCCGGAGTGGTGATCAGGATGTCGGGCGGTCGGGTGGACAGGGCGCGGCGCTCGGCGGCCGGGGTGTCGCCGGAGCGGATGCCGACCTTCACCTCCGGCTCGGGCAGGCCGAGGCGGACGGACTCCTGGCGGATGCCGGTCAGCGGACTGCGCAGGTTCCGCTCGACGTCGACGGCGAGGGCCTTGAGCGGCGACACGTACAGCACCCGGCAGCGCTTCTTCGGGTCGGCCGGCGGCGGGGTGGAGGCCAGCTGGTCCAGGGCGGCGAGGAAGGCGGCCAGCGTCTTGCCCGAGCCGGTCGGGGCGACCACCAGCACGTCCGAGCCCGCGCCGATGGCCTGCCACGCGCCCGCCTGGGCCGCGGTGGGCGCGGAAAACGCCCCCGTGAACCAGCCGCGGGTCGCGGGGGAGAAGCCGTCGAGGGCTCGTTGACCGGATTTCGCCATGCGTCCATCCTGCACCCGACCACCGACAATCAACCTGACCTGCGCAAACGCGAGTGACGGGGTGGGGTGGCGCTCGGCGGGAGGGGGGAGGCCGGGTGCGGGGTGCGGGGTGCCCGTCGTGGGGCGGTCGGGCTGGCGTGGGCGGGGTGGTCGTGGCCGAGGCGGTGCGGCTGACAATGGTCGTATGAGCGGATCGGGTGAGCGGGCGCGGCACTGGCGGTACGAGGCACTGCCCGACGTCGACCTGCTGCGCGCCCGGTACATCCGGAAGACCTTCGTCCGGCACACTCACGAGCACTTCGTGATCGCCGGGATCGCAGCCGGGGTCGAGGTCTTCCGGCACCGGGGCACGGACGTGACCGTCGGAACCGGGGCGCTCGCGCTCGTCAACCCCGACACCGCGCACACCGGCCGGGCCGGAGTGCCCGAGGGCTGGCGGTACGGAGCGGTCTACCCGGCGCCCGAGCTGGTGGCCGCGATCGCCGCCGAGACCACCGCGATCCGGGGCACCCCCGGTTTCGTCAGCCCGATGCTCGACGATCCGTACTCCGTCGCCCTGGTGCACCGGGTGCTGCGCGCCGCCGACGAGGGCAACGCGCTCGCCGCCGACACCCTGCTGCGCGTCGCCGTGACCAGGCTGCTGCGGCTCAACGGCGGCCCGCTGCCACAGCGGCCGGTCCGCACCGCCGGCGCCCGGCTCGCCGCCCGCGCGCGTGCCGTGCTGGAGGACCGGATGGCCGAGCCGCCGACCCTGGAAAGCCTCGCCACCGGCCTTGGCAGCAGCCCCTTCGCCCTGCTGCGGGCGTTCCGTGACGCGTACGGCATGCCACCGCACACCTGGCTGACCGACGCCCGCGTGCGCCGGGCCAGGCTGCTGCTCGACGCGGGCACGGCCCCCGCCGACGCGGCCGTCGCCGTCGGCTTCACCGACCAGCCCCACCTCAACCGCCACTTCGCCCGGATCGTCGGCGTCCCGCCCGGTGCCTACCAACGCGAGCGCAAGAACGTACAAGACACGCGGTCAGAGCCCCCGTAACGTCCTGGGCGTGGCACAGCAGACAACACTCGCGCACACACACGGCGGCGCGGTCGGGCCGAAGCCGGACTCCGCCGTCGTCCGGGACGCCCTCGGCGTCGGCGTCGCCGTGGGACTGTCCGGGTTCGCCTTCGGGGTGACCTCGGCGGGCAGCGGGCTCGGCCTGCTCCAGACCTGCGCGCTCAGCCTCCTGGTGTTCACCGGCGCCTCCCAGTTCGCCCTGGTCGGCGCGCTCGCGGCGGGCGGCAACCCGCTCACCGCGGCGGCCGGCGCCTTCTTCCTGGGGGTGCGCAACGCGTTCTACGGGCTGCGGCTGTCCCAGATGCTCGCCCTCCCGCGCGCGGTACGGCCGTTCGCCGCCCAGTGGGTGATCGACGAGACCACCGCGGTGACCCTCGCCCAGCCCACACGGCGCGCCGCCCGGATCGGCTTCACGGTCACCGGGCTGACCCTGTACGTGCTGTGGAACCTCACCACCCTGCTCGGCGCGCTCGGCGCCAAGGCCGTCGGCAACACCGACGCCTGGGGCCTGGACGCGGCCGGACCCGCCGTCTTCCTGGCGCTGCTCGCCCCCATGCTGAAGTCCACGACCGACCGCGCGGTGGCCGCCCTCGCGGTACTGCTCGGGCTCGGCCTGCTGCCGGTGCTGCCCGCCGGTGTCCCGGTCCTGGTAGCCGCGCTGGCGGCGCCGGCCGCCCTGTTCGTCTCCGGCCGGCGGACCGGCCGTACCCGCGACGACTCCCCCGAGGAGACCCGGTGAACTTCTGGACCGCGATCGCCGCGACCGCCGTCGGCTGCTACGCCGTCAAGCTCGCCGGACTGCTGGTGCCCACAGGCGCCCTGGAGCGGCCGGTGGTGCGGCGGCTGGCCGCCCTGCTGCCGGTGGCCCTGCTCGCCGCCCTCACCGCCCAGCAGACCTTCGCCCACGGGCACACGCTGGTGCTGGACGCCCGGGCCGCCGGGGTCGGGGCGGCGGCCGTGGCGCTGCTGCTGCGCGCGCCCTTCCTGGTCGTCGTGGGCGTCGCCGTGGCGGTGACGGCGGGGCTGCGCGCCGTGACCGGCTGAGAGACGGTTCACCCCACGAAGCGGCCGTACGCCCTGAGGGTGCGCAACGCCTCGATCGTCACCAGCGGACGGGCCTCCAGGGCGGCGGCCGGTGCCCACTGCCGCCACCGGATCGGCCAGCCGCCGTCCTCGGACTGCTCGGCGGCGAGGAACTCCAGCGACCGCTCCATCTCCGCGTCGGTGAACCACGCGCGCGCGAGGGAGTGCGGTGACCTGGCGAAGTCGTGCGGGAAGTGGTGCTCATCCGGGGCGTAGCCGGGCGCGACCGGGTACGCGTCGAGGCGGCCCGGGTCCAGCGCGGCCAGCCGGTGCTCGCGCACCAGGCGACCCAGCCGGTCGGCGGCCGCCTCCGCGCGCGGGCGGTCGGGTACCGCGTCCAGGAAGGCGACCGCGGCCTCCACCTCGTAGGGGTGCGTCTTGTCCAGGGACTCCACCGCCTCCCAGCAGAAATCCGTGGCCCGGAACAGCCACGCGTGCCACACCTCGTTGCGGTGCAGCAGGCCCACCACCGGCCCGGTGGCGAGGAGCTCACTGGGCGGGTCGTCGACGACCGGGACGAAGGGGGCCGCCGGATAGCCGCGCTGGCTCGGATGGATCGCCGGCAGCGCCCCGTCCGCGGTGGAGACGGACGTGAGATAGCGGCACACGCGCTCCACCCGCTGCCCTCCGCACCGCCCGATCGCGTCCAGGACGCGCAGCGCGTGCGCCGTGTGCAGCGGCTGGCTCACCGGACCGCGCAGATCGGGCTCCAGGGCGTGGCCGTAGCCGCCGTCCCCGTTGCGGTAGGCGTCCAGCGCCGTCTCCACCGGATCGGGACCGCCGTTCAGGAAGTGGTACGAGAACAGACGCTGCTCCAGCACGCGCGCGGTGAGCCACATGAACTGTTCGGCGCGGAAGAGGGGGGAGCGCGCCGGGGGCGTAGGGGGGAGTGGGGAAGCTCCGGTTTCGGACATGCGAAAGACCGTAGGGCGGAAAGCGGTGTCGGCAAGCGGTCCCGGGCAGGGCCCACTCTCAGGGGCGGGATACTGGTGTCATGCGGTTGACGGTCTTCTGGCAGCGGATGGCGGAACACTTCGGTTCGTCCGGGTACGCCGACACCTTCGCGCGCGATCATGTGATGACGGAACTCGGCGGACTGACCGTGCACGAGGCGCTGGACTCCGGCTGGGAGGCCAAGGACGTGTGGCGCGTGGTCTGCGCGGTCATGAACGTTCCGGGGGAGAAGCGCTGAGCGTGCACGGAGACCGGACACGGGCCACGCGTTGTCGGTGGCGTCGGCGAGACTTGCACCGTGGCACCCACTGACGACGACGGGCGTACCGCCCGGCCCGCATCCCCGGCAGGCACGACGCCGCCCGCCGCCTCCCCGGCACCCGGCGCCGCGCCGCTGGGCGCCCGCATGCCCCGCTGGCTGCCACGCGCCATGGTGCTGGCGCTCGCCCTCATCGCCGCGTTCCAGCTGGGCAGCTGGGCCTTCCACCAGCTCACCGGCCTGCTGATCAACATCCTCATAGCGTTTTTCCTGGCGCTCGCCATCGAGCCCGCGGTGAGCTGGATGTCCCTGCGCGGTATGCGCCGCGGCTTCGCCACCTTCCTGGTCTTCCTCGGCCTGGCGATCGCCGTCGCGGGGTTCGTCACCCTGCTCGGCTCGATGCTGGCCGGCCAGATCATCAAGATGGTCGAGGGTTTCCCGGACTACCTGGACTCGGTCATCAACTGGGTCAACGAGACCTTCCACACCCATGTGCGACGGGTCGACGTCCAGGAGGGCCTGCTGCACTCCGACTGGCTGCGCAAGTACGCGCAGAACAGCGCGGCCGGTGTGCTCGACGTGTCCGGGCAGGTGCTCGGCGGCCTTTTCCAACTGCTGACGATCGGGCTGTTCGCCTTCTACTTCGCCGCCGACGGCCCCCGGCTGCGCCGCACCCTGTGCTCCGTGCTGCCGCCCGCCCGGCAGGCCGAGGTGCTGCGCGCCTGGGAGATCGCCGTCGACAAGACCGGCGGCTACCTGTACTCGCGCGGTGTGATGGCGCTGATCTCGGGCATCGCCCACTACATCCTGCTGGAGGCGCTCGGCGTGCCCTACGCGCCCGTGCTGGGCGTCTGGGTGGGTCTGGTCTCGCAGTTCATCCCCACCATCGGCACCTATCTCGCGGGCGCGCTTCCGATGCTGATCGCGTTCACCGTCAACCCGCTGTACGCGGTGTGGGTGCTGGTGTTCGTCGTGGTCTACCAGCAGTTCGAGAACTACATGCTGCAACCCAAGCTGACCTCCAAGTCCGTCGACATCCATCCCGCGGTCGCCTTCGGGTCGGTCATCGCGGGCACCGCGCTCCTCGGCGCCGTCGGAGCCCTGATCGCGATCCCGGCGGTTGCCACGCTCCAGGCCTTCCTGGGCGCCTACGTGAAGCGGTACGACGTCACCGACGACCCTCGCGTGCACGGGCACCGACGCCGCGGCACGGGCGGACCGGGGATGCTCACGCGCGCGCGTCGGCTGGTAGGGCAGCGACCGGCCGAGGAACCCGAGGAGAGCCCGTCCTGACGGCACTCGCGGTCGGCGGCACCGCGCGCCCGGCGCGGGTCGCCGCGCTCGGCTGATCAGCGCCGCCCGACCCGCGCGCGATCACCGCGGCGCCCGAGCGCGGCTCCCTCCTCGGTC
The DNA here is from genome assembly GCF_040640875.1 of Streptomyces sp. NPDC021562. Taxonomy (NCBI): domain Bacteria; kingdom Bacillati; phylum Actinomycetota; class Actinomycetes; order Kitasatosporales; family Streptomycetaceae; genus Streptomyces; species Streptomyces sp. NPDC021562. Next base: position 19,117 of record NZ_JBFACN010000041.1, on the reverse strand, counting down.
ACGAGGCGACCCGGCAGGCGGAGCAGGCAGCGGTCAGGAGACCGTGGCGGCCGGCGGCGTCCAGCGCCGGCCGCGGGGGACGCCGCCCGGGAGGCCGTAGTCCTTCCTGAGGTGCTCGGGGATGGCGTAGTGCATGACGCGGCCACGGGTGAGGGAGGACAGTTCGAGGACGGTGGTGAGGTGGCCGAGGCGGTCCAGGGCCCAGGCGCCCAGCGGGGAGCGGTCCTCGATGGTCTCCAGGACCCCGAGGAGATGCGGTACGGCCCTGACGACGGTGTCCCAGGGGGTCCGTGGCACCTCCAGCCAGTCCGCGCAGGTGTCGCCGACCAGATGGCGGATCAGGGCGGAGACGATCGGGTCGAAGAGGGTGCCGGGGACGACCTCCTCGTAGAGCTCGATGAGCTGCCGGGTGAGGTGCGCGCCCTCCTCGGAGGGACCCATGTGCCGGACCATGTACAGGTCGAGGAAGACGCGTGCCTCGTCGAGGGTCCTGGGGACGGCGTCCTGGTCGACGCCGAGCATGGCACCCACCACCCGCCACGCGTAGTAGTACGCCTCCGCGCCCTCCGTGGACAGGTGGATGCCGAGCCGGTGCAGGCTGTCCAGGACCAGCAGTGAGAAGAACATCTGACCGCCGATCATGTCCTCCTGGCAGATCGGCGTGCCGAGCGCCGCGGAGTCCCAGCGCTCCTCCCGCTCCAGGTGGTGCCGGACGGCGGCGTGCAGCAGACGCACCTTCTGGGCGGCCGGGACGAAACGGCCGCCGGCCTCGAAGGCGTCGGGCCGCATCAGGTAGACGGTGAACTGGCCGGTCTCCGCCATGCGCCTGGAGGGGTAGCTCAGCCCGTGGGTGGCCGACAGCAGCTTGGCGACGCGCGGGACGACGTAGCAGGCCGGCATGGAGGCGAAGGACAGCGCGGTCGAGATGTGCACGTTGTTGTCGATGAAGAACAGCCGGGCCTTCTCCATCTCGCCCCAGTCCACCCAGGACGGCGGGACCCGGGTGGCCTCCAGGTACTCCCGCGCGACGTGGGGCAGCCGCTCCGGCAGCGGCGCACCCGCGGTGGAGACGTAGCGCATCAGCGCGTTGAACGTGCCCACCTCCCCGCGCGCGAAGAGCGCGGCGACCGTGGCGTCGGCGAGTTCGTCGCCGGCGTCCCGCAGGGCGTCCATCGAGGCCTCGGTGTGGGTGGTCACGGCAGGGCTCCTTGTCTTCGAAATCTTCCCCGGGGCTTCAGGACCGGCGGACCGTCGCCGAGCGGGCCAGCGCGGTCAGCGCGCCGGCGGCCGGAGCGGGCACGTCCATTTCGTGGAGGGCGTCGAGCGCTTCCGTGACCCGCGTGCCGATCATGTGCTCGATCCGGTCGGGTGATCCGAGCCGGCACATCACCTCGCGGACCGTGTCCAGGCCCTCCGCGTCCAGGTCACGGCTGCCGAGCAAGGTCTCCAGCCGCTCCCGGTCGTCGTCGCGGGCGAGCCGCCAGGTCTCCGCCAGCAGCGCCGTGGGCCGGTGGCCGCGCACGTCGTCGGCGTTGGCCTTGCCGGTGTGTTCCGGTGCCCCGAACAGCCCGAGAAGGTCGTCGCGGAGCTGGAACGCCTCACCCAGCGGCAGCCCGTACGCGGAGAACCCCTCGCGCAGCCGCTCGCCGGCTCCGGCCAGGGCGCCGCCGATCAACAGAGGCTGCTCGACGGTGTACTTGGCGGTCTTGTAACGGATCACCTTCAGCGAGGCGGCGGTGTCCGGGCCGGCCCCGGTGCGCAGGATCTCCAGGCACTCGCCCGCGATCAGGTCCCGGGCCAGCACCGACCACAGGGGGCGGGCCCGGGCTAGGTAGGCGGCGGGCAGTCCGCAGGTCGCGAAGAGCTGTCCGGCCAGCGACATCAGCAGATCGCCCACGAGCATCGCCAGCGACCGCGCGGTGGCGTCGGCGTGCGGACGGTCCGCCACGGCGGCGCGCAGGGCGATGTGCGGGGTGGGGCGGCCGTGGCGCAGCGGGCTGTCGTCGATGAGGTCGTCGTGCACGACGGCCGCGGCGTGCACCAGCTCCATGGAGGCCGCCGCCCGCACCAGCGCGTCGCTGTCCGGCTGGCCGACCGCGCGCCAGCCCCAGTAGCAGAACGCCGCCCGCAGCCGTTTGCCGTCCGTGACCGCCGCTTCCAGCTGTCCGGCCACCGGGGCCAGGAGCGGGTCGATCGCCGCGAACAGATCGGCCTCCTGGGCGACGAAGCGGCGCAGCACGTCGTCGACGCGGCTCTTGAAGGAGCCCGGATCCCAGCGGTCAGTCATCGTGGGCGGCCCGCCGGGCGAGGGTGTGCCGGGCGAGGACCTCCAGATGGGCCGGGGGAACGGCCGTGTACCGGTCCAGGACCAGTCGGCCCCGTGCGGCGAGGTCGTGCTCGGCCTCCGCGGCCAGCGCCCCGGCGTCCGAGCGCCGCAGCAGTCCCCGCACCGTCCCCCACGCGGTCCCCAGGGTGCTCACTGCCAGGTCCGCCAGCCCCGCGGCCAGCAGCACGGCCTGTTCGTCCAGGCCACGTCGTCCCGTCTCACGTGTCATGCGCTCTCCCGTCATGGCACACAGGGCGGCGCCGTCCACCGGCCGCCTCGTCGAGCATCGCGCCACGACGGGCGCGGTCATGCGGAAACTCACGAGTGGGTGACCCCTTCGCCAGGCAGTGCGGGCAGCGGGCGGGACAGGGCCTCGGAAGCCGTCCGTGCGGGGCGGGTGAGCGCCGTGCGGGGAAGTGCGGGAGTGCCGCGTGGTGCGCTTGACACGAAAATCGAACATCCATTCTTATGGAAGCTCCGGCGCGGCTTACGACGGGGATTCCAGCGCCAGTTCGGCGTGGTTTCGGCGGAGATGTCCCCGAGTTATCCGCAGGCCGGACCGACGTCGGGGCGCATTGTCAGTGGCAGGCGTTAGCGTCTTTGACGTGAAGCGATCGACTCAAGCAAACCGGGTGGAACCCATGGCAGGAACCGACCGCGAGAAGGCGCTCGACGCCGCGCTCGCACAGATTGAACGGCAGTTCGGCAAGGGCGCCGTCATGCGCATGGGCGAGCGGGCCAAGGAGCCCATCGAGGTCATCTCGACCGGCTCGACCGCGCTCGACGTCGCCCTCGGTGTCGGTGGCCTGCCGCGTGGCCGCGTCGTGGAGATCTACGGCCCGGAGTCCTCCGGAAAGACGACCCTGACCCTGCACGCCGTGGCCAACGCCCAGAAGGCCGGCGGCCAGGTCGCGTTCGTGGACGCGGAGCACGCCCTCGACCCCGAGTACGCCAAGAAGCTCGGCGTCGACATCGACAACCTGATCCTCTCCCAGCCGGACAACGGCGAGCAGGCCCTGGAGATCGTGGACATGCTGGTCCGCTCCGGCGCCCTCGACCTCATCGTCATCGACTCCGTCGCCGCGCTCGTGCCGCGCGCGGAGATCGAGGGCGAGATGGGCGACAGCCACGTCGGTTTGCAGGCCCGCCTGATGAGCCAGGCACTGCGGAAGATCACCAGCGCGCTCAACCAGTCCAAGACCACCGCGATCTTCATCAACCAGCTCCGCGAGAAGATCGGCGTGATGTTCGGCTCCCCGGAGACCACGACCGGTGGCCGCGCGCTGAAGTTCTACGCCTCGGTGCGTATCGACATCCGCCGCATCGAGACCCTCAAGGACGGCACCGAGGCGGTCGGCAACCGCACCCGTGTGAAGGTCGTCAAGAACAAGGTCGCGCCGCCCTTCAAGCAGGCCGAGTTCGACATCCTCTACGGCCAGGGCATCAGCCGCGAGGGCGGCCTGATCGACATGGGCGTGGAGCACGGGTTCGTCCGCAAGGCCGGCGCCTGGTACACGTACGAGGGCGACCAGCTCGGCCAGGGCAAGGAGAACGCCCGCAACTTCCTCAAGGACAACCCCGACCTGGCCAACGAGATCGAGAAGAAGATCAAGGAGAAGCTGGGCGTGGGGGTCCGCCCGGAGGAGCCCGCCGCCGAGCCGGGCGCCGACGCGGCGGTCACCACCGCGGCCGCGGACGACACGGCGAAGACGGTGCCCGCCCCGGCCGCCGCCAAGGTCACCAAGCCCAAGGCCACCACCGCCAAGAGCTGACGCCGTGACACGACGAACCGACTGGGCCGACCACGAGTACACGTCCCCCGGTGCCCCACGGGGGAGGGGCACCGGGGGCCACCCGGGCTCCGCCGGGGACGGTGAACTGGCCCACGGCACAGGCGGGTACAGGGGCGAGGGAGCATCCGACGGTCCGGACGGGCACCGCGGTCATGGGACACCCGGCCGTGGCTCGCGGAAGCCCGGGACGCGCCGTCGGCGCGGCTTCGGGGAGCCGTCCGGTGAGGACGGGGGCTCCTCCTCCTCGTCGAGGGCCGAGCAGGGGGAGCCTCCAGCGGACCCGGCCGAGCAGGCGCGGGCGATCTGCCTGCGCCTGCTCACCGGGACCCCGCGCACCCGCAAACAGCTCGCGGACGCCCTGCGCAAGCGGGAGATCCCGGACGACGTCGCCGAGGAGGTGCTGTCGCGGTTCGAGGAGGTCGGGCTGATCAACGACAGCGCGTTCGCCGACGCCTGGGTGGAGTCCCGGCACCACGGCCGGGGCCTGGCCCGGCGCGCCCTCGCCAGGGAACTGCGCACCAAGGGCGTCGACTCCGCGCTCATCGACGACGCCGTCGGCCGACTCGACTCCGAGCAGGAGGAGGAGACGGCCCGCGAACTCGTCGCCCGCAAACTCCGCGCCACCCGGGGACTCGACCGCGACAGACGCATCCGCCGCCTCGCCGGCATGCTCGCCCGTAAGGGGTACTCCGAGGGCATGGCCCTCAGAGTCGTCCGGCAGGCCCTGGAGGACGAGGGCGAGGACACGGAGTTCCTGGCGGGCGACGACTTCTGACGGGCGGCCGGATCCGGGGCGGTGCGTGCCGGCGGAGTGGGGTTAACCCCCGGCGAAGACGCCGGACCACCGCAGTGCCCCACGGCCACCGGGTGAACGACGGTGTACGCCATGATGCTGCGCTACGCACTCAAGACCGTCCGCGCCCGCAGGGCCGCCTTCCTCGGAGCCTTTCTCGCCCTGCTGTGCGCGGCCGCACTGATCTCGGCCTGCGGCACCCTCCTCGACACCGGACTGCGCGGCACGATCCGCACCGAGCGTTACGTGGCGGCGCCCGTCGTGGTCTCCGCCGACCAGTACGTCCACCGGACCACCGTCAAGCACAAGCACGGCAAGACCAAGGTCAAGCACAAGGCGAAACCCATCGCCGAACGTGCCTGGCTGCCGGCGGACCTCGCCGTCCGGATCGCCCGCACGCCCGGTGTCGCCCGGGTCGTGCCCGAACTGACCTTCCTCGCACAGCCCTCGACCCCGGCCGGCACAGGAGGCCGTACCGCCTACGGCCACGCCTGGGAGTCCGCCCCGCTCACCCCGTACCGGCTGGTCACCGGTACCGCCCCGCGGGCCGCCACCGACCTGGTCGTCGACCGCGACCTCGCCGCCCGTGCCGGGCTGCGGCCCGGCGACCCGCTCACCGTGCAGTCGACGCAGAGCCCGCGCACCTACCGGATCACCGGAGTCGCCGCCCCGGCCACGGACGTGCGCCACCAAACTTCCCTCTTCTTCTCCGCTGCCGAGGCCCGCAGGCTGGCCGGGCACCCCGGGCAGGTCACCGCGTTCGGCGTGCTGCCCGTGCAGGGCACCGACCCGGGCCGGCTGGCGCAGGCCGTGAAGCGGGCGCTGGCCGGCACCACCGCCCAGGTCTCCACCGGGGACGCGCGCGGCCCCGTGGAGTTCCTCGACGCTGCCGACGCCAGGGTCCGGCTGGTCAGCATGGGCGCCGCCATGGGCGGTACCTCGCTGCTCGTGGCGATCCTGGTGGTCGTCGGTACCTTCGCGCTCACCGTCCAGCAACGCCACCGCGAACTCGCCCTGCTGCGCGCCATCGCCGCCACCCCCGGGCAGATCCGCCGACTGCTGGGCCGGGAGGCGCTGGTCGTCGGCGCCCTGGCCGGCACCCTGGGCGCACTCCTCGGCCTGCCCCTCGGGGCGTGGCTGCAGAGCAGGTTCGTCGCCCTGGGCGCCGTACCCGCCACGCTTCAGCACACCACCGGTGTCTTCCCGCCGTTCTCCGCCCTCGCCGCGACCCTGGCCGGTGCCTGGGGGGCCGCCCGGATCGCCTCCCGGCGAATCAGCCGGATCCGGCCGACCGAGGCACTGGCCGAGTCCAGGATCGAGCCCGCCCGGCTCGCCCCAGGACGGATCGCCGCCGGTCTGCTGCTGCTCGCCGGTGGAGCCGCCCTCGTCCTCCTGCTCACCTCCCTGCGCACCGAGCCCGCGTCGACTCCCGTCACCTTCCTCGCCGTCGTGGTCCTCGCCACCTCCGTCGCACTGCTCGGTCCGCTGCTGGTCAGGGCGGCCGCGCTGCTGCTCGCCGGGCCCCTGCGCCTCACCGGCCACGGCGGCCGGCTCGCCACCGCCAACCTGCGCGGCAACGCCGCCCGGATGGCCTCCGTCGTCACCCCCCTCACCCTGCTCGTCGGCATGACCTGCACCGTGCTGTTCGTCCAGTCGACCCTCGCCGACGCCGCCCGCGCCCAGAGCCGCGCCGGCGTCACCGCCGACTGGGTGGTCGCCGCCCGGGGACCGGGCGTACCGGCCGAGGCGGCACGGCGGTTGCGCGCCCACCACGACGCCGTCACCGAAGTGGTCCGCACGACGGTCCGCGTCGGACTCGACAAGTACCCCGCCCAGGGCGTCACCCCGGAAGGACTCACCCGCACCTGGGACCCCGAGGTCACCGCCGGCTCCCTCGGCCGGCTGACCGACCGCACCGTCGCGGTCAGCGAACTGGCCGCCGGACAGCACCACCTGAGGCCCGGCAGCACTCTGCGAGTCACCCTCGGCGACGGCACGCCCGCCACGCTCACCGTCGCCGCCGTCTACAGCCGGGGTCTCGGCTTCGGCGACCTCACCTTCCCCCACGACCTCGTCGCACACCACGTGGACAACCCGCTCGCCTCCTCCGTCCTGGTCAGCACAGCCCGTACACAAGCACAACTCGCGACTACGCTCCGTAAGTTCCCGGGGCTCGACGTTCTTTCGCCGGCCGCGGCGGACTCCCTCCTGGCCGACCAGCAGCGGGACACCGCCGAGGTCAACTACCTCGCCATGGGGCTGGTCCTGGCCTTCACCGCCATCGCCGTCGTCAACACGCTCGCCATGTCGGTCACCGACCGCGTCCGCGAGTTCGCGCTGCTCAGGCTGGCCGGCGCGACCCGCCGCCAGGTGCTGCGGATGCTGCGCACGGAGGTGCTCTCGGTGCTGACACTGGCCACGGCGCTCGGCAGCGGCATCGCGCTCGCCGTACTGACCGCGTTCAGCGTCGGCATGACGGGACGGGCCGCGCCGACGGTCACGCCGTTGCTGTACGTGACCGTCGTCGCGACCGCCGCGCTGCTCGCCCTGGCGGCCGCGGCCCTGCCCGGACGGGTGGCGCTACGGGTGCCGGCGGTGACGGTGGCGACGGCGAAGGACTGAGGAAGGGCCCTCGGCCCGCCGCTCAGTGGCCGCCGGGGCCGTCCCAGTCGACGAGTTGGACGATGACGCCGTTGGGGTCGGTGACCTGGAAGGCACGCTCGCCCCACGGCTCTTCGCGCAGCGGCATGGTGATAGTGACGCCCTCGGCGGTCAGGCGGGCCAGTTCGGCTTCCAGGTTGTCGACCACGAAGGCGAGGATCACCCCGTCGGCGTGGTCCGGGTGACCGGGAGTCCCGCCGCCTTCCAGGCCTGGAAGCCGCCGATCAGGTCCGTCGCGCGGTGCAGGCCGAGTTGGTGGAGGGAGGCGGCGGCCAGGCTGGAGGCGTAGCCCTCGTTGCAGATCACGACGATGCGCAGGCCGTGGCCGGTGGCCTCGGGGACCTTGTGGCTGCCCTGGGGGTCCAGGCGCCACTCCAGTTCGTTGCGCTCGATGACGAGGGCGCCCGGGATCAGCCCGTCGCGCTCCCGCAGCGCCGCGTACCGGATGTCGACGAGCAGGGCCTCGCCGGCCCGGGCCGCGTCGTGCGCCTCCTGCGCCCCGACGCGCCGGTAGCCGGTCCGTACCCGCTCCAGCAATTCGTCTATTCCGGTCGGTTGTTGCTCCGGGCCGCTCACTGCCAGTCCTCCGGGCGCTCGACCTGCTCCAGGCGCAGCACCTGGCCGCTGCGGCTGTAGCGGCGGATCCGGGGCAGCGGCGGGTAGTAGGCGTGGACTGAGATCGCGTGGTGCTCGGTGGACTCGTTGAGCACCTCGTGGACGTGGTCACGCCCGAAGGAGCGGCCCTTCCCGGCCGGCAGCCGGCGCTCGCGGTCGACGCCCTCGGAGAGCTCCAGGGTCCGCCAGCCGTCGGTGGGCAGCCGGGTGGCGAGCGAGTGCTCCTTGAGCTCACCGGCCGCCGTGAGGAAGGCGCCGACCGACTCGGCGTGGTCGTGCCAGCCGGTGCCGGTGCCGGGCGGCCAGCCGATCAGCCAGGCCTCGCTGCCGCCGGGGCCGTCGAGCCGGATCCAGGTGCGGCCCTCTGGGTCCAGCGGGAGTGAGGCGATCAGCTCGGTGTCGGCGGCCGTACGCCGGACGAAGTCGAGGAGGTCCGCCTGAGTGGGCGCGTCGAGGGGCGCGGCGGCGGAAGCGGAAACGGAGGAGGAGAGGGAGGCAGACACGTGCACCGTTCCTGATGAGAGTTCGCAGAACAGGGCGCAGACGGCGCCCGGAGAGAGGGAGATGCGAAGTCAGCAGGACGGAAGACACACGCAGCCCGCATAGCGGACCAGGTCCACATGGACCTTCCGCCACAGGCGCACAGTCGTGTCGTTCACGATGCGGAGTACACCATGCCGGTGCGGGTCGGTCAACTCACTGTCACATGGTGGACCGCAGGGTGACCGCGGTCACCGCGCGGGGGAACCGGACCGGGTGTCGGCCTCCGTTTCCGTCCTGTCCGTTGCGGTCCTCTCCGTCCCGGCCCTCTCGGTTCCGGTCCTCTCGGTTCCGGTCCTCTCGGTTCCGGTCCTCTCCGTTCCGGCCCTCTCCGGTTTCGTCCTCTCCTTTTCCGGCCTGTCCTTGTCCTTGCCGCCCAGGGTCGCCTCGGCGGCCGCGTACAGATCGGCCGGCCGTACCCCGTTGAGGGCGGTGACCAGGTGGCCGTCGGGGCGCACGAGCAGCACGGTGTGCGCCGGGGCGCCGGGGTAGGCCTCGGCGACCAGCAGTTCGGCCGGGTGCGGCAGCGCGGTCACGGCCGCCGCGAGCCGGGGCATGATCCCGGCGGAGACCCAGTGCTTGCGGTCCCACACGCCCGTACCGGGAGCGACGAGGACCACCAGCAGCGCACCGCGGCCCAGTCGCGAACGCAGCGGCACGAAGGTCCCGTCCTCCGCCGTGACCCGGACGTCGGTGACCGGCGCGCCCGGCGGGGTGTCGACCGGGATCTCGTGCTCCAGCTGCCGGGGCGCGAGAGGCGAGTCGGCGTACGCCCCCGGCGCACCGAGCGCGCCGTGTCCCAGGTGACCGTCGGTGAGGAGCGCGTCGTGCCCCCGGGACGCGCCGGGCACGAACCCGCGCAACCCCCGGCCGCCGCGCAGCACCGGCAGGACCTGGTCGGCGGCGCGCAGCCGGGCCGCGACCGCCGTGCGGCGCTCGGTCTGGTAGCTGTCCAGCAGCGCCTCGTGCGGACCGTGGTGCCAGGCCGGGGCCAGCTTCCAGGCGAGGTTGTCGACGTCCCGCAGTCCCTCGTCCAGCCCGTGGGTGCCGAGCGCGCCGAGCAGGTGGGCCGCGTCCCCGGCGACGAACACCCGGCCCACCCGCCACCGGCGGGCGAGCCGGTGGTGCACGGTGTGGACCCCGGTGTCCAGCAGGTCGTACGGCGGTGTGGTGCCGCCCGTCCAGCCCGCGAGCGTCTCGCGGATCCGGTTGACGAGGAGCTCGGGCGTCACCAGGTCCTTGCCGGGCGGCAGCAGCCAGTCCAGGCGCCAGACGCCGTCCGGGAGGGGGCGGGCGGTCACCTCCCCGGCCGAGGGCCCGGACATCCGCCACGGCGGTGTCCGATGGAGCAACGCCTGACCGGGCCACGGAAGTTCCGCGCGCAGCGCGGCGACCGCGTGCCGCTCCACCGCGGTGCGGCCCGGGAAGCGGATGTCCAGGAGCTTGCGCACGGTCGACCGCGGGCCGTCGCAGCCGACCAGGTAGCTGCCGCGCCACCAGGTGCCCCTGGGGCCACGGGTGTGCGCAGTGACGCCGGAGCGTTCCTGCTCGACGCTGTCGAGGCGGCTGTCGGTGGCGACCTTGACCAGCGGTTCGTCGGCGATCGCGGTGCGCAGGGCGTTCGTCAGCACGTGCTGGGCGATGTGCAGCGGTGACGGCTCGGTGGCGTCGTCGAAGAGCACCTCGCGCATCATCTGCCGGCGGCGCATCGACCGCCATCCGGTCCAGCGGGCCCCCAGCTCGTCCAGCGGGGCCCCGCTCAGCCGGGTCATCAGGGCGGCGGTGTCCTCGGGCAGCACCACGGTGCGCGCCGGCCGGGGCTCGTCCTTGCCCGGCCCCTCGTCCAGGACGACGGACGGCACCTCCTGACGGGCCAGTGCCAGGGCGAGCGTGAGCCCGACGGGCCCCGCTCCGACGATGATCACCGGGTCCACGGCGCGGCGCCCCCTGCCCGTACGCAAGTCCCGGCGGACATGGATGAACAGATTGTTGGAGCAGGGTGCACGATCACAGAACGTATGCAACAGACTGGGCGCCAGCGGGTCAAGCGGCGCACCCGGGGACACGTCAGCATGGCGGGCGCGCGCGGGCCCCGTCGGGTCGGCGGAACGCGGCGGAGGCGACGACCGTACGGTCGTCGCCTCCCTGCCCGGTGCGGGTCGGCTCACGGTCGGATTCCGGAGCCGCGGTCGCCGCCGACGCGGCTTCTGGTTTCGACCGACGGCCGCCACCGCGCGTGCCGTACGTCGGCGGTGGAATCCGTCACCATTCTTGGCGGCGCCGAACTGGGCTTTTGATTGTTTTTCGTGTAGCCGCGTTTATCGTTTATGCGGGACGGTGCCTTTGTGGGGCGGTATCAGCACTTGTAGATGCCGATGAAGTAGCCGGACAGTCCCTGCTGGAACTTGATGCTGTCCTTCTTCCCGGCGGGCACGGAGAAACAGTCCTCCGTCACGGTGCCGTTGTGGTCCTCGATGTGCGCCGCGGCGCGCACCGTGTAGTTGCAGTGGTTGTTGTAGTAGACGGTCGTGGTGACGCTTCCGGGGTGGTAGTCGAAGTTCACGCGCTGCGAACTGTTGTCACAGCCCCAGGAGTTCTTCGCCGCCGGCCCGTCGAACGCCTGGGCGCTCCCGCTGAAGACGGGAACCGAAAGGGCGACAGCCAGAGCGACCATTCCGGCCTTGGAGAATGCGTTCCGCATGTTTTTTCCGTTCCTATGGGGGGGTTACATGAGGAATGTTTTCATTCTTGACATGGCCGGGGCAATGATATTGAGCGAGATTTGAGCTTGTTGATCTTGCTGGAATTCGTAATTCCGCTTGAGGGGGAAACGAAGAGAGGCAGTGGCATGCGCCACTGCCTCTCTTCGTTTCCCCCTCAAGCGACGCCGCGTCAGGTGCTCCCACCGACCGCGTCGGCGCCGAAGCCGCCACGGACCTCACCCGCGTTCAGTTCGTCGACCTTCTCCACGCCCAGGACCGCGCCCGTGCTGCGCTTGCTGCGCCGCAGCCTGCGCTCCAGCTGGCTCGCGAAGCTGGTCAGGAGGAAGTTCAGCACGATGTACATGGCCGCGACCACGAAGAAGCTCGGGATCACGTTGGCGTAGTTCGCCGCGAGCGTGCCGCGTGAGTTGAGCAGCTCGGTGAAACCGATCATCACGCCGCCGAGCGCGGTGTCCTTCACGATCACCACCAGCTGGCTGACGATCGCCGGAAGCATCGCCGTGACCGCCTGCGGGAGCAGGATGCTGCTCATCGTCTGGCTCTTGCGCAGTCCGATGGCGTAAGCGGCCTCCGTCTGTCCCCGGGGCAGCGAGAGGATGCCGGCCCTGACGACCTCGGCGAGGACGGCCGCGTTGTAGAGCACCAGGCCGGTGATGACCGCGTACAGGGGGCGGTCCTCACTGGAGACGTCCGTGGAGCGCGCGTAGAACTCGTTGGCGAAGAGCATCAGCAGCAGTACCGGGATGGCCCGGAAGAACTCCACCACCGTGCCGGACACGCCCCGCACCCACCGGTGGTCGGACAACCGGCCCATCCCCAAGGCCGCGCCCAGGGGAAGGGCGATCACCATGGCGAGTGATGCGGCCTTCAAGGTGTTGACGAGGCCGGGGAGCAGATAGGTCGTCCAGGCCTCGGACTCGACGAACGGCTTCCACAGGGCGGAGGCGAACTGGCCCTTCTCATCCATCTTCTGCCATGCCCACCACAGGAGCAGAGCGAGCAGAACCGAGAAGACCACCGTGAGGAGGAGGTTGCGCCGCTTCGCGCGGGGGCCGGGAGTGTCGTAGAGGACGGAGCTCATCGCTTCACCGCCAGTCGCTTGCCCAGCCGGCCCAGCAACAGGCCGGTCGGCAGGGTCAGTACCACGAACCCGAACGCGAAGACCGCGCCGATGAGCAGCGTCTGTGCCTCGTTCTCGATCATCGTCTTCATCAGGTACGCGGCCTCGGCGACGCCGATCGCCGCCGCGACCGTGGTGTTCTTGGTCAGCGCGATCAGGACGTTGGCCAGCGGTCCGATCACCGAGCGGAACGCCTGCGGCAGCACCACCAGCGTGAGGGTCTGGCTGAAGCTCAGACCGATGGCCCGGGCCGCCTCCGCCTGTCCCAGCGGCACCGTGTTGATACCGGAGCGCACCGCCTCACAGACGAACGCCGCGGTGTAGGCCACCAGGCCGAGCACGGCGAGCCGGAAACCCTGGACCTTGAAGTCGTCGGTGCCCATGGTGGCCCCGAAGATGTCGGCGAGGCCGAGCGAACTGAAGAGGATGATCACCGTCAGAGGGATGTTCCGGACGACGTTGACGTAGACGGTGCCGAAGCCGCGCAGCAGGGGGACCGGGCTTACCCGCATCGCGGCCAGCACGGTGCCCCAGACCAGGGAGCCGACGGCGGAGAGGACGGTCAGTTCCACCGTCGTCCAGAACGCCCCTAGGACGTCGTAGCCTTGAAGAAAGTCGAACACGATTTCCCGCGCTTCCGGGTGTGTGGCGTACGTGGAGGGCAGGGCGCGCCGCCGCCGGAGAGCGGTGGCCACGGCGCGCCCGAGGAACCGTGCGAGGGCCTGCCGGATCCCCGCGGCGGCGGAAGTCCGCGACCCGCGCGGGCTTCCACCGTGCGTGGCGCCTTACTTGACGATGACGCCGATCTTCGGGGCGGGCTCGTTCTTGTAGCCGGCGGGGCCGAAGTTCTTGTCGACGGCCTTCTGCCAGGAGCCGTCGGAGACCATCTTCTCCAGCGCCTTGTTGATCTTGTCGACGGTCGCGGAGTCGCCCTTCTTGACGCCGACGCCGTAGTTCTCGTTGCTCAGCTTCAGGCCGGCAAGCTTGAACTTGCCCTTGTACTGGTCCTGCGCGGCGAAACCGGCCAGGATCGAGTCGTCGGTGGTCACCGCGTCGACGGCACCGCTCTGCAGGCCGGCGATGCACTCCGAGTAGGAGCTCAACTCCTTGAGCTTCGCCTGCGGGGCGATCGACTTCTGTACGTTCTGCGCCGACGTCGAGCCGGTCACGGAACACAACTTCCTGCCGTTGAGGTCCGTGCCCTTGGAGATGTCCGAGCCGGTCTTGACCAGCAGGTCCTGGTGGGCCAGCAGGTAGGGCCCCGCGAAGTCCACCTTCTGCTTGCGCTCGTCGGTGATCGAGTAGGTCGCCGCGATGAACTTCACGTCGCCGCGCGCGAGCGCGTTCTCGCGGTCGGCGCTCTTGGTCTCGACCCACTCGATCTTGTCGGGGGCGTAGCCGAGCTGCTTGGCCACGTAGGTCGCCACGTCCACGTCGAAGCCGGCGTAGGAGCCGTCCGGCTTCTTGAGGCCCAGACCGGGCTGGTCGAACTTGATCCCGATCTTGATCGTGCCGCCGCCCGACGAACCGCTGTCCTTCTTGTCGCCGCCGCACGCGGTGGCGGACAGGGCGAGGGCGAGCACGGCGGCGGAGACGGCGGTGACCTTGCGGAGCTGCATGATGAACGTCCTTAAGAAGTGATGAGAGGGTGCTGGATCGCCGTGCGGGTCAGTGGTGCAGGATCTTCGACAGGAAGTCCTTGGCCCGGTCGCTGCGCGGGTTGCTGAAGAACTGGTCGGGGGTGGCCTCTTCGACGATCCGGCCGTCGGCCATGAAGACCACCCGGTTCGCCGCCGAGCGGGCGAAACCCATCTCGTGGGTGACCACGACCATCGTCATGCCGTCCCGGGCCAGCTGCTGCATGACCTCCAGGACCTCGTTGATCATCTCGGGGTCGAGGGCCGAGGTCGGCTCGTCGAAGAGCATCACCTTCGGGTCCATCGCCAGCGCCCGGGCGATGGCGACGCGTTGCTGCTGGCCGCCGGAGAGCTGTGCGGGGTACTTGTCGGCCTGGGTGCCCACGCCGACCCGGTCGAGCAGCGCGCGGGCCTTCTCCTCGGCCTGCTTCTTGTCCGTCCTGCGGACCTTGAGCTGCCCGAGCATCACGTTCTCGAGCACCGTCTTGTGCGCGAAGAGGTTGAAGGACTGGAAGACCATCCCGACGTCGGCGCGCAGCCGGGCCAGCTCCCTGCCCTCCTGGGGCAGCGGCCTGCCGTCGATGGTGATCGTTCCGGAGTCGATGGTCTCCAGGCGGTTGATGGTGCGGCACAGGGTGGACTTGCCGGACCCGGAGGGGCCGATCACCACGACGACCTCACCGCGGCCGATCGTCAGTTCGATGTCCTGGAGCACGTGCAACGCGCCGAAGTGCTTGTTGACGCTCTTCAGGACGACCAGTTCGCCGGTCGCGGCCTTGTCTTCCTCGGCCACCGATACTTCGGTCATCGCTATCGGGCTCCGTCCTCCTCGGTTTCGGAGGAATGTAATGAGGGCGCATGACCAGCGTCATTACATCTGAGCGAGATCTGAGCATCACGATCCGATAGCATTCGGACACATGTCGTAGCAGGGCCGACCCGGCCGTATATCGGCCGCGTAACGGAACCCGCCCACCGCCGGAACCCCCTTGACGCCGCCCGCGTCCATCAGCGTGACTGCCCTGATGCACGCACGCGTGCGCGTACGTTCACTGCAGCCGGAGGGGGCCGGGATGAGACTGCTGCTCGTCGAGGACGACAACCACGTCGCCGCCGCACTCTCCGCGGTCCTGGCCCGGCACGGATTCTCCGTCACCCACGCGCGCAGCGGCGAGGAGGCGCTCAAGGCCCTCGTGCCCGACAGCGACGCCTACGACGTCGTCCTGCTCGACCTCGGCCTGCCCGACCAGGACGGCTACGAGGTCTGCGGCAAGATCCGCAAGCGCACCGGCACCCCGGTGATCATGGTGACCGCCCGCTCCGACGTCCGCTCCCGCATCCACGGCCTCAACCTCGGCGCCGACGACTACGTGGTGAAGCCGTACGACACCGGGGAACTGCTCGCCCGGATCCACGCCGTCAGCCGGCGCACCCACCACGACGACGGCCAGGCCGGCAGGGAAGGCGACAGCGCGCTGCGGCTCGGCCCGGTCCGCATCGAACTGCCCACCCGCCAGGTCAGCGTGGACGGCACGGTCGTCCAGCTCACCCGCAAGGAGTTCGACCTGCTGGCACTGCTCGCCCAGCGGCCCGGCGTGGTGTTCCGCCGGGAGCAGATCATCAGCGAGGTGTGGCGCACCAGCTGGGAGGGGACCGGTCGCACCCTGGAGGTCCATGTCGCCTCCCTGCGCGCCAAGCTGCGCATGCCCGCCCTCATCGAGACGGTACGCGGCGTCGGCTACCGGCTCGTCGCCCCGGCCGCGTAGCGGGGACGGGTGCGCACACGTCTCCTCCCGCTGCTCATCGTCCTGCTGGCGGCCGTGCTGCTCGCGCTCGGCGTCCCGCTCGCCGTCAGCACGGCCTCCGCCCAGCAGCAGAAGGTCGTCGTCGACCGGATCGACGACACCGCGCGGTTCGCGGCCCTCGCCCAGTTCGTCACCGACGCGCCCACCACCGCCCGCCCCATGCGTACCGACGACCGGCTGGAGACCCTGCGCCGCGAACTCGCCAGCTACTACGGCGTCTACGGCATCCGCGCGGGCGTCTTCTACCGCAACGCGTCCTCCATGGCCAACGCCCCCGACGACTGGGTGCTGCCGACGACGGGCGAGGTCAGGGAAGCGTTCGACGAGGCGCTCCTGAGCCGTCGCAGCCACGATCCCGCGCAGGTGTGGCCCTGGCAGCGCACCCGGCTGGTGGTGGCCTCCCCGGTCATCCGGGACGGCGACGTCGTCGCCGTCGTGGTCACCGACTCGCCCACCGGCCAGATGCGCTCCCGCACCCTGCGCGGCTGGCTGTTCATCGGCGCCGGCGAGTTCGCCGCGATGCTGCTCGCCGTCGGCGCCGCGCTCAGGCTGACCGGCTGGGTGCTGCGGCCGGTGCGGATCCTGGACGCCACCACGCACGCGATCGCCAGCGGGCGGCTGAAGTCCCGGGTCGCGGCGGCCGGCGGCCCGCCGGAACTCAGACGGCTGGCCCGGGCGTTCAACGAGATGGCGGACAACGTCGAGGACGTGCTGGAGCAGCAGCGGGCGTTCGTCGCCGACGCTTCCCACCAACTGCGCAACCCGCTCGCCGCACTGCTGCTCCGCATCGAACTGCTCGCCCTCGAACTCCCCGAGGGCAACGAGGAGATCGCCTCCGTCCGCACCGAGGGCAAGCGGCTCGCCCAGGTCCTGGACGACCTGCTCGACCTGGCGCTGGCCGAGCACGCCGAGGCGGATCTGATGCTGACCGACGTGGGGCAGCTGACCCGGGAGCGGGTCGCCGCGTGGGCGCCGGCCGCCGCGGCGCAGGGCGTCCGGCTGGCCGGTGACTGCCCGCCGGCCACCGGGTGGGCCGACCCCGTCACACTGTCCAGCGCACTGGACGCGGTGATCGACAACGCGGTGAAGTTCACGCCGGAGGGGGGCGTGGTCGAGGTGGCGGTGGCCGTCGACGGCGGGGCCGCGAAGGTCGTGGTCACCGACACGGGGCCGGGGCTTACCGACGAGGAACTCGCGCGCGTGGGGGACCGGTTCTGGCGCAGCGGACGGCACCAGAACGTGAAGGGGTCGGGGCTGGGGCTGTCGATCACCCGGGCGCTGCTCGCGGCGGGCGGGGGTTCGCTGTCGTTCGAGCACCATGAGCCACGGGGGTTGCGGGTGACCGTTTCGGTGCCGCGGGGAGAGTGACCCGCTCGTCGGGCACCGCCCCGCGGCACCCAGAGCACCGGCGCGCTCCCGTCAGGGTTTCACCGAGCGGTAGTAGCGGCGTGCGCCCTCCTGCAGGGGCAGGGGGTCCGTGTAGATCGCGGTGCGCAGGTCCACCAGTTGGGCGGAGTGGACGTGGTTGCCGATGTCGTCCCGGCTCTTGATCACCGTGCGGGTCACCCACTCCGTGAGGCGCGGGTCCACGTCCTTGCGGGTGATCAGGACGTTGGACACCGCGATCGTCGCCACCGGGGTGTTCTCCTGCACGACCGGGTACGCCGACTCGGGCATGTTGGTCGCCCGGTAGTAGAGCGCGGCCTCGCCCTCGGAGTGCAGCCTGGTGACGAGGTCCCCGTCGATCGGGACGAACGTGAACGGGTAACGCTTCGCCAGGTCCACGAGCCCCTTGGTCGGCAGCCCGCCCGACCAGAAGAACGCGTCGATCCTTTTCTGCCGCAGCTGGTCGGGGCCGGTGTCTATGCCGTCGGACACCGGGGTGATGTCCTTCGCCGGGTCGATCCCGGCGGCCTTGAGCACCCGGTTGGCGATGAGCCGCACACCCGAGTTGGGCAGCCCGATCGCGACCCGCTTGTGCCGCAGCTGCGCGACGTCGGTGATGCCCGAGTCACGCGCCACGACGAGCTGGACGTAGTCGTCGTAGAGCCGTGCCACGCCGCGCAGCCGGCCGGCGCCCCTGCCGTCGTTCAGTTCGTACGTCTTCACCGCGTCGGCCGCCGCGATGGTGAAGTCGGCCTGGCCGGTGGCCACCCGGCGTACGTTCTCGTACGAGCCGGCGCTCTGCACCAGCTTCACCTTCAGCCCGGGCATGTCCTTGCCCAGCTCGGTGCGCAGCCGTTCGCCGTAGTCCTGGTACACCCCGGCCAGGGTGCCCGTGCTGAAGGTGATCGTCCCGGTCGGCGGCTCCTCGCCGAGCGGCAGCAGCCACCACAGCAGCAGCCCGAACACGACGGCGCCGGCGGCCGCGCCCTGGAGCGCGCGGCGCCTGCCGATACGGGGGAACACCTTGGACATGCGGGCGATCCTGCCAGCAGGTCACGGTTCTGACCAGGCCCGGGGGAACCGGCGGCGGACCGGGACCGCCCGCGGCGCGGAGGACCGGGACTGGCGGTGGCGCTACGGAACGGGACTGTCCGTGGCGGACGCTAGAGTCGTCCGCATGACCAGCCCCACCCCGGCCGACCCTCCGACCAGCACCTCGCCCGCCCGGCTCGTCAGGGAGTTCCACCGCGCCTTCGGCCTGGACGCCCGCACCACTCCGACCGAGGTGTCCCCCGAACTGGCCGCGCACCGTGGGGAGCTGCTCGCCGAGGAAGCCGCGGAGGTCGCCGAGGTCGCGGTCGCCGGGCCGCTGGACCGGCTCGCGCACGAACTGGCCGACGTCGTCTACGTGGCGTACGGCACGGCACTGGTGCACGGGATCGACCTCGACGCGGTGCTCGCCGAGATCCACCGCTCGAACATGAGCAAGCTGGGTCCGGACGGTCAGGTCGCCCGACGGGCCGACGGCAAGGTCCTCAAGGGGGCGCACTACCGGGCCCCGGACGTCTCGGCGGTGCTGCGCAGCCAGGGCTGGACCCCGGACGACGAGCACCGACCGCAGCCCTAGGGCGTGTTGCGAAAGTCCCGCCTGCCGCGCGACGCCATGCACGCTCCCCCAGCCTTCGGCCGGGGGGACCCCCACTCGCCGCACCGGGCCC
>NZ_JBFACN010000040.1:43448-60395 GCF_040640875.1 Streptomyces sp. NPDC021562 | reverse complement strand
CGTCAGGTGCGTGCTCTGGGGGTCCCCCCGGCCGAAGGCTGGGGGAGCGTGCATGGCGTCGCGCGGCAGGCGGGACTTTCGCAACACGCCCTAGGGGGCGGTACGGCTGGCGGCTTCGGCCTGGGCGATGGCTTCGGCTTCACTGTCGGCCAGGGCGAGCGCGACACCGAACGCCTGGGCGATGTGGCCGGCGGCTGACATGACGCGTGCCGTCCCGACGACAGGGGCGATGGCGACGAGCAGGTCTTGAAGTTGCTCGACCGTGAACTCGGCTTTGATCGCGGGGTTGATGTGGGCCAGATAGGAGATCGCCGGTGCGTCCATGGCCACGAGTGCGGCAATACGGGAGAGGATGAGCGTCCGCTCGTCCATGTGACAGTGCTCGACGGAGTCGATCGTCATGGCGGCGATCGTGTCGAGTACCGGAGTCTCAGGTGCAGTAGCCATGGTCGGCCTGCCTCCTTGCGATGTAGGGACATACCACCCGCTCAAGCGGGAATCCCCCCTGCACAACCGGAGGTTGCGCATCAAGCGTAGGCACGCTCGGCTCGTTGCGCGCGTCGAGCCGGACCGCTGGACCGAGCGCGCAACAAGTCCGCCTCGGAGAGGGAGGCGTCGGCTGCGGAATCACCCGCACGGTGTGAGGCGGCCAGTCCCCTTCAAGCGCACTGTGCATGCAGAACGTCCGGTGAAGCAGCGAGGGAAGAAGAAGGGCCCGGCAATGTGCCGCTGGATCGCTTACTCGGGTACGCCCGTCCTTCTCAGCAAGGTCCTGTTCGAGCCCGAGAACAATCTGATCGACCAGAGCCTGCATTCCCGCCTGGGAGTGGAGACGACCAATGGCGACGGCTTCGGTGTCGGCTGGTACGCCCCGGACTTGGCCGCTCCCGCCGTTCTGCGCGACGTCGGCCCGGCCTGGAACAACCGCAATCTGCACGATGTCGCTACCCATGTCCGCTCAGGTCTGTTCTTCGCCCATATCAGGGCGACGACCGGAACAGCTGTGCAGCAGACCAACTGCCATCCCTTCCGTAAGGAACGCTGGCTGTGGATGCACAACGGCGTGATCAAGGAGTTCCGTCGGCTCAGGCGTGACCTTGCTCTGGCCGTCGACCCGGCTCTCTACTCCGACATCGAGGGCTCCACCGACTCCGAACTCATGTTCTTCATCGCTCTCACTTTCGGTCTCAGGGAGGATCCGCCCGATGCCGTGGCGCGCATGGCCGGCCTGGTCGAGGAGATCGGACGCAGGCACGGCGTCCAGCACCCCCTCCAGATGACCGTCGCGGTGGCTGACGGCGAACGTCTCTGGGTCTTCCGCTACTCCAGCGAGGGTGCGTCAAGGTCGCTGTACGTCAGTGCCGAGGTTGACGCGCTGCGTGCGCTTCATCCGGACGTCTCGTTCCTGCGGGAGATCTCGGACGAGACGCGCCTTGTCGTGTCCGAACCGCTGGGCGACCTCCCGGGGGCCTGGAGAGAGGTGCCGGAGAGCAGTTGCGGCATCGTCCGGCCCGGCCAGGACGTGCTCCAAGCCTTCGAGCCCCGGTGAACCCCCACGGAGGGTGCGTCCCTGCCGATCGTTCGGGCTCGATGCGGATCTCGTACAGCCACTTCCCACGCCGCGTCCGAGGCGTCCGCGGCAAGAGCCGACGAGACCGCGAGAATGCCCCCGCACCGCGCCGTTTGCGCAGGTCGGGGGCATGATCACGGAACCTACTTCTTCTTGCCCTGGGTCTTGTCGGGGATCTCGGTGAGCTGGGTCTTTGCTGGTCAGGGGCAGTGTGCTCGTGCGCCTGGTGGTCGTCGTTGGTCGTCATTGGCCACTGTCGAGCGACCTCGGACGGCCCAGGGACGGCCCAGCCTCACTGGGAACCCGCCAGCCCGAGACGGACGGTGCGGTCCGGGCTCGCTAGCATCTTCGCTGTTGGAGGGGGTGTCATGGCCCTGGTCCGCAAGGGATCGCGACGGATCGTTGTCGACGGTACGGTCTACCGCCGGCGGCTGCGTGGCAGGCCGGCGTACTTCCAGGGCTCGGCCTGGTCGCCGTGCACGTTTGCGGTCGAGCATGCGGACACCCCCGGCATGACGCTCGTGGTCACCACCGACCAGCCGCATCCGAGCAACTGGATCGGTCGTGAAGCTGAGGCTGTACTGCCGTCCGGTGTCGCCGCGGCTGTTCGTCTTGCCCTGAGTGAGGGTTGGACTCAGGCGGTCCCGGGCTCTGCGTTTCACCTGGATGAGTCCGCGGGCTTCACCCTTTCGCACTGAGAGCCGGGGAATCGTCGGGGCTTGTACCTCAGCCGATGACCGTCAGCCACGATGGCGGGCGCGTCGACCGATCAGGCGCGCGTGTGCCTCCCTGTACCCCCACCGGCCTCAGCCACGCTATCGGGGTTGTCGTCAATCACAGTAAGTCGCGATGGCCGATCCATGACGACGACACAGGAGCCCCAGCTTGGTGCGCTTGGAATATGGGGGGTGACCTGCGACGGGGCGGTCCCGGGTCTCGGGTGCTTGACTGACCGGCTGCTTGGTCCCCGACACGCCGCGTAGTTCCCTGCACGATCTGGTACGCCTCTGGCCCGAGCGGGGCGTCATCAACTACAGGTTGGAGTAGATCGATGCGAAACACGTGTGCAGGCTGCATGCGCAGGATATTCTGTGCACCTTCCGCTCGGCTTGGGGGCATCTGGTGCGACCGATCGCGAATGTTAGGGTTCTGGGGCTTTTTGGATACATCAATCATGATGTCGATTTCAACAAAGAGCCTTCTATTACAATTATTTCAGGTCCGAATGGGGCCGGGAAAACTCATTTCCTTCGAATCCTTCACGGCTTGATGGT
The DNA here is from genome assembly GCF_040640875.1 of Streptomyces sp. NPDC021562. NCBI lineage: Bacteria > Bacillati > Actinomycetota > Actinomycetes > Kitasatosporales > Streptomycetaceae > Streptomyces > Streptomyces sp. NPDC021562. The sequence continues at coordinate 57,551 of NZ_JBFACN010000040.1, read as the reverse complement.
TCTGGATTTGAATACCCTTGCATCTGTTGAGTTCGATCGAATCGAGGTAACGTTTCGCGATAAATGGATCATGGGCATCCGTCAAATTCGAGACGGGGATCGAGTTTCCGATTTCGAGCTATACGGCAAAAAACCACTTGTACGTAAGAGGCAAACTCTTAAGTTTAAATTCAACGAAGAAGAACAATCGGTCGAAGATGCCCCGGAACACTGGACGCGACTTCCGGACGGGAGTTGGTACGACACTCGTTTTGATCGTGCGATTCCTGTAGCGCAGGCCAAAAGATGGGGCCTCGCTGTAACGCCACCTGCCCTGGAGAGGGTTAAAGGAACCTGGGCGGAAGATTTGTTTGCAGATTCGCGGACAATTTTTGTTGATACGCAGCGTCTGGATGCTGCGCCAACGGGCGCGAAGCCGCAAGGTCGAGTTGTCCGCCACGCAAAGCCGGGGACTACAGCTACTAAGATTCTCTTGTATATCAATCAAGTTACTGCCCAGCTTTCCGATGCTCGCCGCAAGTCACTAGATGAGTCACTATCGGCAGACCAGACTTTTGCTGAGCGAGTAATGCAGAAGGCGCGAACTACCATCAAGGAGCGGGAACTAAAAGAGCGGTATGAAAGAATTGCCGATCAGCATGCCGAGCTGCATGCCAGCGGCATGAGTGTCCGTCCTGTTGATGTTCGTTTTCCCGAGGGACGTCCAAACCCCACCGAGAAGAGAATTCTTAACATCTTCTTGGATGACTGGGAACGCAAACTTAAGCCGCTTCTGCCCATTCATGAGAAACTTAATTCTCTTAGGAGGATTATTAAGACTAAGTTCATCGGTAAAGAGCTCTTCCTGAGCCCGAGGGGGCAAATCAGGTTCCGATCCAAGGTTAATGGACGGACTCTCAGTGTCCACTCACTTTCGTCAGGTGAGCAGCATCTCCTTGCTGTCTTTACGATGCTCCTGTTCTCGGCAGAGAAAGGCGCACTTGTACTGATTGATGAGCCAGAGATTTCCATGCATGCGGCATGGAAACACGACTTCCTTAAAGATATCGAGGAAGTCGCCAGAATCTCCGATCTGCAGATCGTTGTTGCAACACATTCCAGTGCCATCATTCATGGAAACTGGCATCTAGTTCAAGAATTTGAGCTTCCTGATGTCGGCGAAGAGGGCCTTGAGGTGGCCGGCAGTGACGACGAACTTGATGAGGAGGTTTAGGATGGCTAACCCGAAATCGATGCGCGAGTTGGACTGCGTTGCCGACCGCATTCGGCTGAATCGTCAGAAAGATAAGCGACCGGTCGTGATTTTGGAGGGGCCATCAGATAAGCGGATTCTACAGCGCTCTTTCCAGGATCAACACGTCTCCTACTTCGTGGCTGGCACGCGGAACGTGGCCTTGGATACAGCTGCTCAACTAGCTGATTGGGGGGAAGGATACTTCACGTGTGTCGTGGATAGGGATTTTGATGATGTGGTAGCGGAAGCAGTATCAAAAAACTCCTCCGTTCATCCGTATGAAAACGCAGACCTAGAAGCGATGCTGGCAGTGTCGAAGACCGGAATTGATCTGATATCCGAACTGGGCAGCCTTGACAAGATCGAGAGATGCGGTGGCGAAGCTGCTATCGTTTCGCGACTGCTGGAACTGGTTACTCCAGTGACTCGGTTGCGGCGGGCTAGTTTTGAGAATGACTGGAGACTAGCGTTCGATGCGGTTGACCTTGCCGCAAAGATCGATAAGAAGGAAATGAAACTCAAGCTTCAGTCGTATTGCATTTCCTTGCATGGAGCGTCGCGGAGATCTCCCGGTCCAGCCATACTGGAAAAGTACGCTGTGGGGGCACTTCCGTTGAGACAGGAACCGAGCTGTCCTCGCGGTTCCACGCCTTATTTTCGCGGTCGGGACTTTCTTGCGGTCCTTAGCGTAGCCCTCTGTGCGTTTTGCGGCTCAAAGAGGGCACAGACTGTACTTCCGGATAGTCTGGAAGAGGCGTTGCGTCTTGCTGGGGCCTATGAACTGCGAACTACTGCTTGGGGTGCAGAGCTTTTGTCTTTGTTGCAGCGCGAAGCTGCTTGAAGGATCTCAGATCGCGCTAATTTGAGCGGCGTTGCTTTCGGCGCGAGTGATGACCCCAGAAGCTTCCAGGGCGTCGGGGTGCTTGCTGTGTGCGCGGCGTGGGCGCCGGCCGGGCTGGAGCGGGACGAAGGCAGGAGCGCAGGCCCGGCCGGGGGCCGGGCCGCGCGCGGGGAGCGGAGCGAGCCGCACTTGAACCTGTAAGGAAGGTTGTAACTCAGTCGGTTGTGTGGGGCGCCTGAGGTGCTGTGTGCGGTTTGAAGTCGTGTGTGCAGAGAGGGAGTTCAACGCCTTGGCGGTGTGCCAGCGGCAGGAAGATCACGGGCCGGATCGCCCATGTGATGCGGGTGCTGGCCTGCGTGACTGTCACCGTGCAGGGTTCGGCGCGCAGGAGAGCTTTCCTCGTCGCTATGCGGCCGTCGTACAGCCACTCCCACGCTTCCTGAGACGCGTCGGGGTCGAGTGCCGGTGAGATGGTGCGGAGTGCGATGGCGACCCATCTGTCTGCCTGGGGGGCGGAGTAGGCGTCGAATGATGCCCGGAGCGCCGGCCACCCCGTCCCGTCGGTGATGTCCTCGGTCCAGCATTCGCACCAGTAGCCGCGCTGCGGCTTGTCCATCAGCACGGGTGGCCTCCGGTCGGTCGGCCCGCGAACAGCTCGGCGGTGACCGTGTAGCCGCCGTCGCTCTCGTGGACGACGACGCGATGGGCGATCGCGCTGACCATGCCCAAGCCTCGGCCGTGCTCGGCCTCCTGGTCCTGGCGCTTGATCTTCGGTGCCGCGCCGGCGGCCCCCTCATCCGTGACAGACAACGCGATCACCTGCGCTGACACCGCAAGGGCCAGATGGAAGCTGCCCGACTCTTGGCCGCTGGCCGTGTGGAGGATCGCGTTCGCGCTCAGCTCGCTCACGATCAGCTCGGCGTCCTCGGCTAAAGGGGAGCCGCGCAGGATGTCGCGGGTCCAGCGTCGGGCCCGGCTGACCTCTTCCGGGAAACCTGGGCAACTGAGCCCCCAGACCCGGGCTGTACTCGTATACTCGTGCATACAAGTTCCTTCGTGCTGGTAGGCCGCCATGTGCAGCGGGTTCGGGCTAGACGAGTTTCACGCCATCGTGGGCGCGGATCGCAGGTGGAGACGCCGCGTCCATCGCGTCCAGGACGCGGATGGCGTATGCCTCGTCGGCAAGCTCGGAGACTTCTTCGCGGGTGGCCCAGCGCAGTGCGCGGGTCTCGTCGCCAGTGGTGGGCGTGCCGTCGGCGGCCTCGCAGCGGAAGACCAGGGAGACGATCAGGCCCGTCATGTTCTTGTAGACGCCGGTCAGAGTCGCCGGAAGGGCGATCTTGATGCCGGTCTCTTCGAGGACTTCGCGTTGCAGGGCCTCGGGAATGGTCTCCTCGCGTTCGAGGACACCGCCCGGCGGTTCCCACTTGCCGTTGTCCCGGCGCTGGATCAAGAGGGCACGGTCGCGGGTGTCTATGACGACCCCGGCGACGCTCACGGAGTGCGGGCGTTCTGTGCTCACGTTCCTCGGCCCTCTCGGCTGGCTAGGCTCTCCACCGTAGCAACAACACTCGCCCACTCGTCTAGATACCTAAAGGAGTACAAGTGAGCCCTGCTCTTCCTTCGGGCCTCCTCGGAGATCTCGACCCCACGAGCGATCGTGCGGTCTTTAGGCAGATCGCCGACCAGCTGCGCGAAGCCATCGACCGTGGACGATTCGGTGAGGGCGAGAAGCTGCCCTCAGAGGCTGAGCTTGTCGAACACTACGGAGTGTCCCGGATGACGGTCCGGAACTCCTTCTCCATCCTCCAGGGGGAAGGGCTGGTGCATGCCGAGCACGGGAAGGGTGTGTTCGTGCGGCCCCGTCCTCCCGTGCGGCGGCTCGCCTCCGACCGGTTCGCCCGGCGGCATCGGGAGCAGGGGAAGTCCGCGTTCATCGTGGAGGCGGATGCGGCCGGCAGTCACCCCCAGGTCGACAGCCTTGAAGTGAAGGAAGAGAAGGCCAGTCAGGACGTCTCCACGCGGCTCGGGTCCGTGCGGCGGGTGCTCGCCCGGCGGCGCCGGTACCTCCTCGACGGCCGGCCGGTCGAGTTCGCCACCTCCTACCTCCCTCTCGACATCGCCCGCGGCACCCAGATCGCCGAGCCCAACCCCGGGCCTGGTGGCATCTACGCCCGCCTCGAAGAGCTGGGCCATCGCCTCGACCACTTCGAGGAGGAGATCCGCGCCCGGATGCCCTCACCCGACGAGGTGAAGACGCTCCGGCTGGCCTCCGGCGTGCCGGTCATTCACCTGATCCGTACCGCCTTCGACACCGAGGGGCGGCCCGTCGAAGTCTGCGACACCGTCATGGCGGCGGATGCCTACGTACTGTCGTACCAGCTTCCGGCGACCTGATCGTCATGGTTTGCGGTGGTTCGCGGGAGACGCTTCCCGAACTCGTACACCCAACACGCATACTCGTATAGACGAGTGGGCAAGTTGCGTGGCAAGGTGATCGTCGTGAGCCCGGGAGATCGGGCTCGCGGATCGCTACACGTATAGACGAGTAGATAGGAAGTGTTTCGTGCGCACCATCCGTGTTGAGACCACCGCCGCCACGATCCTTCTCACCGAGGCTCCTGAGCCCAAGGTCCGCGACCGCCAGACCGGCGAGATCGCCAAGGACGCGGTGAGCGGTGAGGCGCTGATGACCATCGGCGTCGTCTACATCGAGGACGGGGAGTCCTCCCTGATCAAAGTCACCGTGCCGGAGGGCGGCGTTTCCGAGGGGCTGAACCTCGGTGCGCCGGTCTCGCTCCCCGGCCTCGTCGCCCGGCCGTGGGAGTCCGTGTTCAACGGGCAGCAGCGCCACGGCATCGCCTACCGGGCCGCCGCCGTCACACCGGCCGCGTTCCCGGCCACCATGGGGGCCACCGCCTGATGACCGACCTGACAACGCTCCTGGAGGTGGGTGGATCTGTCGCCGCGCTCGGCGGCGGGGCCGCCTACACCCGGGCCAAGCACCCGGCGGCCTACTGGTCCGCCGTCGGCGGCCCGATATCCACGGTCCGCCTGCTCAGCTCGTACGGCTCCGTCATGGAAGCCTGCGGACTGACCGTCGCGCCCTCCCGGCTGCGGGTCCTCGCCGTCAAAGCCACCACCCGGCGAGAGGTCCGGGCGGTCCCGCCCCGCCGGGGCATCATCCGTCCCACCTCGACCGGTCTGCGGCTTCGCCTCCGGCTCGCTCCCGGGCAGGAACCCGCCGACGTCGCCGCCTCGGCCGAACGACTCCGGCACGCCTGGGGAGTGCATGCCGTCTACGTCACCACGGTGAAGCCGGGTGTCGTGGAACTGCGGCTCGTCGGCTACGACGTCCTGCGACGGGTGCGCATGCCCCGCAAGACCGGCGGCGGGTTCCTCAAGGTTCCGGTGGCGCTGCGCGAGGACGCCATGCCCTTCGTACGCGACTATCGCACCGTTCCCCACCAACTCACCCTCGGCGCAACCCTGTCGGGCAAGTCCATGTACCTCCGGCACCTCATCGCCGGACTCGCCCCTCAGCCCGTCGCCCTCGTCGGAATCGACTGCAAGCGGGGTGTCGAACTGGCGCCGTTCGCAGCAAGGCTCTCGGCGCTCGCCATCGACCCGGACGAAGCCGCCGAGCTGCTGCCCGCCCTGGTCAAGGAAATGGAGGATCGATACGACCTGATCAAGGAACGGCAGGGCATCGCGCCCGGCACCCCGGACGAGAAAATCACCTCCGACATCTGGGGCCTGCCGGAGACCCAACGCCCCGTGCCCATCGTCCTGTTCGTCGACGAGGTGGCCGAACTCTTCCTCACCGCGACCCGCAAGGACGAGGAACGGCGGGACGAGATGGTCACCCAGCTCATCCGCCTCGCCCAGCTCGGCCGCGCGGCCGGCATCTACCTGGAGGTCTGCGGGCAGCGCTTCGGCGCCGAACTCGGCAAGGGCGCCACCATGCTCCGGGCCCAGCTCACCGGCCGCGTGTGCCACCGCGTCAACGACGAAGCCTCCGCCAAGATGGCGCTCGGTGACATCGCTCCCGAAGCGGTCTTCGCCGCCTGTGCTATCGCTCCTGAGATGCCCGGTCTCGCCGTCGCGGGCGACACCTCCGGCGGCTGGTCCCGCATCCGCACCCCGTACCTCTCTCTCGGCGATGCCGCCGAGACCTGCCGGGAGGCGGCGCACCTGGTGCCCGACCTGACTTCGCTCAAGCCCTTCCGGCCTCACGTGCCCGTACACCCGGTCGAGACTTCAGCCCCAGTCGTCCGGCCGCGTCCGGTGACCGACTGACCGTCGTCCCTTCCTCGCATCGGCCTGCGTGACCGCCTCGCGCCAAGTCCCTACCCCTCCCATGCCCGAAACCGAAAGGAGCCGGACCGTGCGCGTCCACCTCGGCCGTGTCGACGCGGTGTTGGTCCAAGCGCTCATTGCTGCCGCGCTGTCCTTCGCCCACCTCCATGACGTAGCCACGGCGGCCGGGCAGGACGGGTGGAAAGCCTGGGCCTACCCGATCAGCGTTGACCTGCTGCTCGTCGCCGCATGGCGTCGACTCCGCTCCGGGACGGCCAAAGCGGCGGCCTGGTGCTGGTTCGTCATCGCCCTCGTCGCATCCCTAGGAGCGAACGTCGCCACCGCCGGCCTCCTCGACCTGGACGACGTCCCCGCCTGGCTACGGATCCTCGTCGCCGGATGGCCCGCCGTCGCCTTCCTCGGCGGCACCCTCCTCGCCCACTCAGCGCCGAAAGCAGCCACCGAAGAGGTCGGCGCCGACGTCATCGAGGACCAGGAGCACGAGCCCGAAGCCACACCAGCCCCGCCGCCTGTCCAACCCGCCATCGAGGCGTTGCCGGAACAGCCACCCGTCCCGGTCCCGGCCGCCCTGGTCGACCACGCCCGAAAGGTCGCCGCCGAACACCACACCCGCACCGGTACCCCGATCGACACACCGACCCTCCGCGCCCGCCTCGGCGTCCCGGCCCCCATGGCCGAAGCCGTTGCTGCGCAGCTCTGAGGCGAATGCCGATGAGGGGGTTATCGCTTCCTCAGCGCTCGCCGCGTTCCGACAACGGCCGAAATGATCAGTACCTCAAGGCAGCACGTGGTGATCACGGTGGCCCAGGACTCGCCCACCCACCACCTTCCCCCAACACACGCGAGCCCAAGTACCAACGCGGCCGTACCGAAGGCGGCGAGCCGCCGTGCCCCTTGTGACATGCCGCCTATCTACACGTCGTCACGCCCAACAGGCAAGCGATCAAAGGGAAGGACACCTCTCTTGCCAGCCAACCGCCGCTTCCGCAACGTCATCCGGATCGGCCCCGTCCAGGTCGGCACCGCCTACGACGACCGGGGCCGCGAGAAGCACACCGCCGCCTGCACCGCCCCGCGTTGTGGCTTCTCCGCCGACTACGACAGCCGCGCCGCCGCCGAACTCGCCGCCCGCACCCACCGCTGCCCCGTCCGCTGAAAGGACCCTGCGCCCCGTGACCCTCAACCTTCCGCTCGTCGTCGTCCTCGGTTTCTTCGCCTGGGCGGCCGTCAAGTACCTCGGCGTCCGCACCTGGATCGTCGTCCTGGTCGCCCTCTTCGGCTTCTGGCTCTCCCACACCTTCCTCGCCCCCGCCATCGAATCCGGCACCCGTTCCGGCGTGACCGTCATAAACGGCTCACATGCCTAGACGAGTAGATAAGGAGTCTTGACCGTGTTCCTGCCCAAGTACCCCGACAGCCCCACCCCGCCGCCCGCACACACCCACACCCCGACCGACCCGGCCCCCACCCGGCGCTCCGCACTCCCGGCCGTCTCCGTCAGCACCGGCGCCGTTGTCGCCGTGCTCACGGGCGGCGTGGTCCTCACCGCGCTCCTGACCGCCGTCGCCGTCTCGGCCATCTCCGTGGCCATCGCCGCCGTGGTCCTGCGCTCCCTGCTGCGCGAACACAACCGGCGCTGAACCGTGCCCGACCCCTGGGGCGGCCACGACACCGCCAAGCATCCGGCCGCCCCGGGGCCCGTCACCCCCTGACCGAGCCAGCCAGAAGGAGCCCGCCATCTTCACCCGCACCACCCCGCCCCCGCTGCGCGAACTCACCAACCTCGCCGCAGGCGGCACCCTGCCCGGTATCCTCCGCCAACTCTCCGGCCTCGGCGGCTGCACCAACCCCATCCGCCTCGACGGCCACCGCACCGAGTACGACGTCGACACCACCACCGGCGAGATCGGCCGCATCCTCCAGCACCTCGACTCCACCGACCTGCCCGCCGGCCAACTCCTCGTCCGCTGCAATAACCGCCGCACCACCCGCTGCCCGGCCTGCGCAGAGGTCTACCGCCGCGACACCTTCCACCTGATCACCACCGGACTCCGGGGCGGCAAGGGCACCCCTGAACACGTCGCCACCCACCCCCGCGTCTTCGCCACCTTCACCGCCCCCGGCTTCGGCCCAGTCCACAACCGCCGCACCGACGGTCGCGCCTGTCGCTGCGGCACCCACCACGACCAGGACGACGACGCCCTCGGCACGCCGCTCGACCCCGACACCTACGACTACGAAGCAGCCGTGCTCTGGAACGCCCACGCGGGTGCCCTCTGGCGGCGCTTCTCGATCTACCTCCGCCGGGAGGTCGCCAAGCGCGCTGGCCTCTCGCAGCGCCGCCTACCCGACCATGCCCGCGTCTCTTTCGCCAAGGTCGCCGAATACCAGAAGCGCGGCGCCGTCCACTTCCACGCGGTCATCCGCCTGGACGGCCCGAACGGCGGCGACACCCCGCCCCCGCCCTGGGCCACCGCAGAACTCCTCACCGACGCCATCCAAGCGGCCACCGCCAAGGTCCAGGTCGACGGCCCGACCCTCGACGGCCGCACGCACACCTTCGCCTTCGGCCGCCAACTCGACGTCCGTACCATCCGATCCGCCGACTTCAACGACGGCCAGGAGCTGACCGAAAGGGCCGTAGCGGCGTACATCGCGAAGTACGCCACCAAGGGCGCCGAGACCGCCACGGGAGCCCTCGACCGGCCGCTGAAGTTCGCCGCCGAACTCGCCCAGCTCGACATCAGCGACCACGCCCGACGACTCATCCGAACCGCCTGGACCCTCGGCGCCCGCAAGAGCCTCGAACACCTCCGCCTCCGCGCCTGGGCCCACATGCTCGGCTTCCGCGGCCACTTCTCCACCAAATCCCGCCGCTACTCCACCACCCTCGGCGCTCTCCGCGACGCCCGCGCCGAATGGCGCCGAACGCAAGCGGCGGCAACTGCCGATCCTCGACCGGACACGACATACGTCCTCGCCCACTGGGTCTTCGCTGGCACGGGCCTCAGCGCCGCCGAGACCTGGCTCGCCGCATCCCTCGAACCTGCCCCCGGAACCGAAGGAGAACCCACCCGTGGCTAGCCGACACGTCGCCCTGGCCGACGTAGCCACCGAACCGCGCACCTTGCCCGCGCGGTACCTGACCCCCGAGGACCTGGTGGAGATGTTCGAGCTGCCCAGCGTCGAGACGGTCTACCAGTGGCGCCGCAAGCGCACTGGGCCTCGTGGCTTCCGTGTCGGTCGACACCTGCGCTTCGACCCGGCCGACGTTCGGGCCTGGGTGGACTCGCAGCGTGAGGGGGCGGCTGCCTGATGGCCGGACACATCCAAGACCGCTGGTACAGAACCGAGGTCGGACAGGACGGCAAAGACCGCAAGGTCAAGACCGAGCGCCACGGCACCGGCATGCGCTATCGAGCTCGGTACGTCGGTCCGGACGGCACGGAGAGGTCCAAGAGCTTCCCCGACCGGCAAAAGCGACTTGCCGAACAGTGGCTCGCCCACATCGAGGCGGACATGGCGCGGGGGCAGTACATCGACCCGCGCGCGGCACGGATCACCTTCCAGCAGTACGCGGAAACCTGGGTGGAGACGCAGGGAGCGGACCCCAACACACAGGCCTCGATGGAGTCGCAACTCCGCCTGCACGCCTTCCCGTATCTGGGATCGCGTCCGCTCGGTTCCTTCCAGCCCGCCCATATCCGCGACTGGGTGCGGAAGCTCCAGGAGAACGGCGTCCGGGGCTCGTACGCCCGGACGATCTACTCCAACGTTCGTGCCGCGCTGAGTGCGGCGGTGGACGACGGACACCTTCCGCGCAACCCGTGCGCAGCCCGCTCGGTCCGGCCGCCTACGGTCGACACGAAGCGGATCGCCCCCTGGACAACGGAACGGCTCTTCGCCGTCCGGGCCGGCATGCCCGAGCGCTTCCAAGCCATGGTCGACCTGGGTGGGGGCTGCGGGCTCCGCCAAGGTGAGATCCTCGGCGTCGCCGTCGACGCGATCGACTTCGAGTCGGACACCCTCCACGTGGTCCAGCAGCTCAAGCTGAGTCGGAGCAAGGCGGTGTTCGCTCCGCCCAAGGGCGGCAAGCTGCGGGACGTACCCCTTCCCGCGCCGGTCGCCGATGCACTGCGGGCCCACATGAAGCGGTTCCCGCCGGTCGAGATCACATTGCCGTGGAAGGTGGCCGACGGACCGCCGGTGACCAAGCGGCTGATCTTCACCGGGCCGCGGGGCGGGCACGTCTGGCGTACGTCGCTCAACGAGGAGGTGTGGAAGCGGGCACTGGCCTCGGCCGGTGTGATCCCCGAGCGGACGCCGGGCCAGTCGTACGCCGAGTCACGCGAGAACGGCATGCACGCCCTGCGCCACTTCTACGCTTCGGTGCTCCTGGACGCCGGAGAGAACATCAAGGCCCTCGCCGAGTACCTCGGCCACTCGGACCCGGGGCTGACACTCCGCGTGTACGCGCACCTCATGCCGTCCAGCCAGGAGCGCACCCGCAAGGCTGTCGCTGCTGTCTTCGGCGATGCGTAAGCCGAACTTTCAGCACTTTCACGGCGTGATTCGTGACTACAGATTCGTTTGAGGTGGATTCTCATTACGTGATTCGCGTTACGGATTCAGTGCCACGGTTTCAAATCGCACATCATGATTCCGTGTTCGCGATTACGTCTTTCGAATCTGGTTTCACGTTTGGTGATCCTGAATCTTCTCGACGCAAGATTTCGTGGCAAAGTTCTTCGCTGCATCACTAGCGACATGTTCCCTTCCGAGGACAGCAGCAAGTCAACTAGCAGGACACCAAGACCTAGCATGGCTCATGGACCACCTGAAGATGAAGCCTACGCAGGCACTCGCAAGCATCAGGGCCAGGTCAACACCCGATACTCCTCTGCGTCAATAGGGTAGATATAGGGCCTGAGCTGAGGCTTTATGTCAACCGCCGGATAGGGTGTATGTTCCTTCTACCCAAATAGCGGAGAGGCCGCCCATGCCGGGGCGGCCTCTCCTTTCCATGAGATCGACTATTTCCTAGGAATGGAACAGCACATGACCCACATGGAGAAGGCCATGGTGCCACGCCGAGGCCTCCGCATCGACCTCACCCTCCGCCCCCTGCCGTCCCCCCTCATCGGTCTTGGCGGCGCGTGGCTGGGTGTCCGGGCCGGCGCTGATGGAGCCGTCGTTGCCTTGGCGGCGCTGCTCGTCTCGGTCCGTATGAGGATCACGCGCATCTAAGCGTCACGGCCCAGAGACGGCCCCAGCACAGCAACAAGCCCCCTACTTGCGGAGAACCCGCAGGTAGGGGGCTTGATCAGTCAGGGCTACTTCTTCTTGCCCTGGTTCTTGACTGCCTCGATTGCCGCTGCTGCCGCTTCCGGGTCGAGGTAGCGGCCGCCGGGGGTGGTCGGGGTGAAGTCGGGGTTGAGTTCGTAGTAGAGGGGGATGCCGGTGGGGATGTTCAGGCCCGCGATGTCGGCGTCGGAGATGCCGTCCAGGTGCTTGACCAGGGCGCGGAGGCTGTTGCCGTGGGCGGCGACCAGGACCGTGCGGCCGGCCAGGAGGTCGGGGACGATGCCGTCGTACCAGTAGGGGAGCATGCGGACGACGACGTCCTTGAGGCACTCCGTGCGGGGGCGCAGCTCCGGCGGGATGGAGGCGTAGCGGGCGTCGGCGGCCTGCGAGAACTCCGAGTCGTCGGCCAGCGGCGGGGGCGGGGTGTCGTACGAGCGGCGCCAGAGCATGAACTGCTCCTCGCCGAACTCGGCCAGCGTCGCCGCCTTGTCCTTGCCCTGGAGGGCGCCGTAGTGGCGCTCGTTCAGGCGCCAGCTGCGGTGGACCGGGATCCAGTGGCGGTCGGCCGCTTCGAGGGCGAGCTGCGCCGTGCGGATCGCGCGCTTCTGGAGGGACGTGTGGACCACGTCGGGCAGGAGGTCGGCGTCCTTCAGGAGCTCACCGCCGCGGACTGCCTCCTTCTCGCCCTTCTCGTTGAGGTTGACGTCCACCCAGCCGGTGAACAGGTTCTTCGCGTTCCACTCGCTCTCGCCGTGGCGGAGGAGGATCAGCTTGTACGGTGCGTCGGCCATGGGTCAGAGCGTAATCGACGTGTTCGGGCCGGGGAGCCGACGGCAGGGTGGCGTCCCAGGGGGCGGACAGTTGACTGCATTTGTTAATTGAGTGGCTCAGCAGAGCAAGGGGTCAGTAAGTTCCGTTCAAGCCTCGCACTACTTACTTCTTGCCCTGGGGGAACCATGCCGTCCGCAGCCCTGCGCCGCGCCGTCCGGGAGACCGTCTCCGGTCTGCCCCGGGAGTTCTGGTGGCTGTGGACCAGCACCCTCGTCAACCGGCTGGGCGCCTTCGTCGCCACGTACATGGCCCTCTACCTGACGTTGGACCGCGGATACAGCGCCTCGTACGCCGGGCTCGTCGCCTCGCTGCACGGGCTGGGCGGCGTCGTGTCCTCGCTGGGCGGGGGGGTGATGGCCGACCGGCTGGGACGGCGGCCCACCCTGCTCGTCGCCCAGAGCGCCACCGCCGGCGCCGTCGCGCTGCTCGGGTTCGTGCAGGACCCCGTCGCCATCGCCGCCGTCGCCTTCCTCGTCGGCATGGCCTCCAACGCCTCCCGGCCCGCCGTGCAGGCGATGATGGCCGACATCGTGCGGCCCGAGGACCGGGTGCGGGCGTTCTCGCTCAACTACTGGGCCATCAACCTCGGGTTCGCCTTCTCGTCCGTGGGCGCCGGGTTCGTCGCCGAGGTCAGTTATCGCGCCGGGTTCCTCGTCGAGGCCGGGATGACCGCCCTGTGCGCGGTCCTCGTCTTCCTCAAGCTGCCCGAGTCCCGGCCGCAGCGCACCGTCAAGGAGGCCGAGGCGGTCGGCCTGGGGAGCGTGCTGCGCGACGGCCGGTACATGGCCGTCGTCGGGCTGTCCTTCCTCGTCGCGCTGGTCTTCCAGCAGGGGTCCGTCGGCTTGCCGGTGGCCATGGGCGAGGCCGGGTTCACCCCCGCCGACTACGGCCTGGCCATCGCCGTGAACGGCGTGCTGATCGTGGTGCTGCAGATTCCGGTCACGCGCGTCATCGAGCACCGCGATCCGCGCTCCCTGCTCGTCGTGTCGTCCCTGCTCGCGGGGTACGGCTTCGGGCTCACCGCCTTCGCCGGGTCGGTCGGGGTGTTCGCGCTCACCGTGTGCGTGTGGACGCTCGCGGAGATCGTCAACGCGCCGACCCAGACCGGGCTCGTGGTACGGCTCTCGCCGGTCCACGGGCGGGGGCGCTACCAGGGGATGTACACGCTGTCCTGGTCCGCCGCCGCGCTCATCGCGCCGCTGATGTCCGGTGTCGTGATCGACCGGTTCGGGGCGCGGTGGCTGTGGGGGCTGTGCGCGGTGGTCGGTACGGGGGCCGCGCTCGGGTACGGGCTGCTGATGCGCCGCCTGCCGGAGGAGCAGGAGCAGACATCGGTGACCGGGACCGCGGATGCGGTGACGGTGGCGGTGACCACGGATGCGGTGACGGTGGCGGTGACTGCGGATGCCGTGACGGGCGGGGCTACGGATGCCGTGACGGGCGGGGCTGCGGATGCGGCTGCCGACCGGCGACGGATGCGGTGACGGGCAACGCGGCAGATGCGGCTGCCGACCGGCGACGGATGCGGTGACGGGCAACGCGGCAGATGCGGCTGCCGACCGGCGACGGATGC
>NZ_JBFACN010000040.1:0-43354 GCF_040640875.1 Streptomyces sp. NPDC021562 | reverse complement strand
GTATGCGGTGACGGGCAACGCGGCAGATGCGGCTGCCGACCGGCGACGGATGCGGTGACGGGCAAGGCGGCAGATGCGGCTGCCGACCGGCGACGGATGCGGTGACGGGCAAGGCGGCAGATGCGGCTGCCGACCGGCGACGGATGCCGTGACGGGCAACGCGGCAGATGCGGCTGCCGACCGGCGACGGATGCCATGACGGGCAACGCGGCAGATGCGGCTGCCGACCGGCGACGGATGCGGTGACGGGCAAGGCGACGGATGCGGCTGCCGGCGAGGCGGAGGCGGCCGCCGAGGTGTGCCTGACGGTCGCCGCCCCCGCTCGCGCGGCCGTCGCGTCGGACGGGAGCCGGGGCGTGGGAGTGCAACGGCCGTCGTCCTGGTGCCGGCGGCCGACGTGGTGCCTGGCGGTGCGGTGTGGGTCGGGGAGCAGCGCGGCGGTGTCAGTCCGTGCAGCCCGTGACGATGACGGGGCTGCCCGCGCAGTTCGTCGGCGTGTTCCGGGTGATCGTCGCGTCGCGGACCGTGAACTGGTCGGTGGTGTAGACGCCGCCCGGCGCCACCCTGGAGGCGTTGTCGCGGACGTAGGTGTGATCGAGGGTGACGTGTCCGGCGTTGTTGTAGATGCCGCCGGCCCGGGAGGTGCCGTCGCCGTTCGCGCTGTTGGTGAGGACCTTGCTGTCCTCCAGGACGAGCACGGCGTTGCCCGTGGCGTTGTAGATGCCGCCGCCGACGCCCGCCGTGCCTGCGACGACGTTGCCGACGACCTCGGTCTGCGTCAGCCTCAGCCGCGACAGGTTCCAGATCCCGCCGCCCTGGTCACCGGCCGCCGTGTTGTTCGCGACCTTGCTCCCGCTGACCTCCAGGGACGCGCTGCCGCTGTCGGCGATCCCACCGCCCCGCCAGGCCGACGTGTTGCGCCTGACGAGGCTCGCGTCGACGAAGGTGTTGCCGGCGGCCAGGTAGAGCGCGCCGCCGACGCTCCGGGCGTGGTCGCGGCTGAACTCGGTGCCCTGCACGCTCAGCGTGCCCGCGCTGTACACCCCGCCCCCGTAGGCCGCGTTGTCGAACGCCACCCAGCCGTTGCGGACGACCGCCGTGGCGTTCGGGGCCACCGCGACCCCGCCCCCGTTGCCGACGGCGGTGTTGTCGATCACGTCGACGCCGGACAGCGTGAGCCTGCCGCGGCTGTCGACGAGCACTCCCCCGCCGTCCCCGTCGGTGCTGCCGCCGCGGACGGTGAGGTCCTCCAGCCGCAGGTTGCCACCCGCGGCGACGTGGAAGATCCGGAAGGTGGCGGGCGGGTTCCCGGAACGGACGATGGTCGCGCCGTTGCCCCGGATCGTGAGCTTCTGGTCGACGACCGGCAGACCGTCCCCGGTGCTGAAGGGAGCCGTCAGCCGGTAGGTGCAGCCGGCGGCGAGGGAGAGGACCTCGTCCGGTGACGCGGTGGCGACGGCGGTCGTCAGCGCCGTCGAGTTGCAGGCGACCGGCGTGGCGGAGGAGTCGTCGCCGGCCGCTGCCGGTCCGCCCGCCGCACAGGCGACGATCGCCGCCGCGACCACGGCCGAGCTGGGGAATCGGAGGTATCGCATGTTTCTGAGATGCGACATTCACGAGGATGACGGTCGGATACGATCATCAGCTCACCCGGTCACGCCATGCGATTCCTCCGGTCGGCGCAGTCACGGATGCATCCGCGCCCCCTTCAGCACCTTGTCCACCCCGTTCCGCGGGCCGTACACGGCGAGCCCGACCAGGTCCAGCTCGGCGGTGGGTACGGCACGGACCGCCGCGCGGTTGTCGCGGTCGTTGCCGGTCGTGAACAGGTCCGCGGTGAAGACGGCTCGGATCAGCGCCCGGCTCAGGGCCCGCTCGTGCGCCGCCCGCAGCGTCTCCTTCGTCCCCTCGAAGACCAGCACCGGCTGCCGGAACATCGGCAGGTACGCCACCCCGTCGGCGTCCTCGTAGGGCTCCCCGACCACCTCGGGGACGCTCAGGCCCACTCCGCTGACCAGGAACGCGGTGACGTTCAGGCGCTGCCAGGGCTCAAGGTCCTCGCGCAGCAGTACGGCGATCTTCGTGTCGAAACGGACGGGCTCGGTGCCCGTGGAAGTCAGGGAACTCGGGGAACTCAAGGAACTCATGGCATGAGACTGCCGATCGGCGTGCCACCCCGTCTTGTATGTTGTTTGCATGGCCGACCGGCAGCCCGCCACCGCCCGGCAGCCCGCCACCCAGGAGGTCACCGCATGGCGTCCCCGGGTCCCGGGCGTCGCCGAGGTCTTCCACGCGCGCTTCACCGGGTACGCCTACCCGATGCACGTCCACGACGCCTGGACGCTGCTCATCGTGGACGACGGCGCCGTACGGTACGACCTCGACCGGCACGAGCACGGCACCCCGGGCGACACGGTCTCGCTGCTGCCCCCGCACGTGCCGCACAACGGCTCCCCGGCCACCGCGGACGGCTTCCGCAAGCGGGTGGTCTACCTGGACGGGGCGCTGCTCGGCGACGACCTCATCGGGGCCGCCGTCGACGGCCCCGACCTGCGCGACCCCCTGCTGCGGCAGCGCGTCGGCCGGCTCCACACGGCGCTCGCCCGGCCCGGCGACGAGCTGGAGGCCGAGAGCCGCCTCACCCTCATCGGCGAACGGCTGCGCGACCTGCTCCGCCCCCGGCCGGACACCCGCCCGGGGAGCCGCCCGGAGACCCGGCGGCGCCCCGACCCGGCGCTCGCCCGCACCCTGCGCGAACTCCTCGACGAGCGGGTCACCGAGGGGCTCGCCCTGGAGGAGGCCGCACGGCTGCTGTACGCCCATCCGGCCCATCTGGTACGGGCGTTCAGCGGCGCGTACGGCATCGCCCCGCACCAGTACCTGATGTCCCGCCGGGTCGGCCGGGCCCGTCGGCTGCTGCTCGACGGGGTCCCGCCCGGCGAGACGGCCACCGCCACCGGCTTCTACGACCAGGCCCACCTGACCCGGCACTTCAAGAGGCTGGTGGGGGTGACCCCGGGGCGCTACCGGGACAGCGCGCGCTGAGCCTCGTACAGGTTCCGTGGCCGTACCGCGTCCCAGGTGCCGTACAGGTCGAGGCGGGAGTGCAGGTCGCCGGTGAAGTCCGGTACGTCGATCTGGTCGAAGTCGGTGACCGTGTTGAGGCCGACGGTGGCGGAGTACGGGGCGAGGCCGTCGAGGCGCATCAGGCCCGCCCTGCCGTTGGTCACGCGTACGTTCCAGTGGGTGAACCGCGCTCCGAACAGCGGGCCGGCGTTGGCGTCGCCGCCGTGCCGGCCGTTGTTGTCCACCGTGATGTCGGTGCGGACGTTCGCGAAGGGCAGGCCGCGGTGGGAGTCGAAGGTGCCCATCTGCATCTCGCCGCGTGACCAGACGTTGTGGGAGGACAGGCCCTCGACGTTGATGCCGTGCAGCTGGGTGTCGGACGGGGCCGGGACCGTGCGCTGTTCGATCGTGAAGTCCTCGACGAGGTTGTCGTGGGAGCCCTCGCGGCAGAAGTAGGGGTGGTGTTCGCCCCGGCCGCCGACCCGGGTGCGGCGCAGGGTGCAGGCGGAGGCGGCGACCAGCCCGAAGCCGTTGTCGACGTTGCGGACCGTGACGTCGTCCACCCAGCAGTCGTACGCGCACTGCAGGACGACCCCGTTGTAGCCCTTGTCGAGGAGGTGCGGGGACTGCGGGGTCTCCATCACGTCCAGGGTGAGGCCCTCGACCCCGGAGCCGGTCAGCTCCGGCACGTGGGTGGTGAACTGGGGGTTCCACTCGGGGCGCAGGTCCACCGGGAGCGGACGTTCCAGGGTCACCCGGCGGCCGCGGACGGCGGTGACGCGGACGGGCCATTCGTAGGGGACGTAGGACAGCAGCTTGGTCTTGTCCTCCCAGTAGTAGGCCGCGGGGCCCGGACCGCCACCCGACATGTGCTGGAGGAGGGTGTGGGCGGTGTCGTCGGAGACGCGGAGCAGGACCAGGCGGCCGGGGCGGAGCCGGGAGGGGTCGGCGACGGTGACCGTCCAGTCGCCCCGGCGGGCGGGCGCGACGGGCGTCAACTGCTCCCATTCGTCGCGCTTGTTGCCGGTCCAGCCCTCGAACGGCCAAGCCTGTGCCCGGACGGCGGCCACCAGGGAGTCCCAACGGGCTTTCGGCGCCAGCCAGATCAGGCCGCCCGCCCAGGACCACGCCGACTTGGTGCCGCCGTAGCGGGAGCCGTAGGGGCCGATCAGCTCGGTGAGGCTCTTCGTCGCGTACAGGGTGGTGCGGCCGCTGCCCGCGCCGCGCAGCACCACGTTGTCGTACCCGAGCTGGATCAGGCCGTCGATGCGGAAGGTGCCCGGCGGGATGGTGACCGTGCCACCGCCGGCCCTGGCGGCCGCGGCGATGGCACGGTTGATCGCGGGGGCGCAGTCGGTGACGCCGTCGGCCACGGCGCCGTGGGCGCGTACGTCGGTCACCACGGGGAGCCGGCGGATGCGTGCGGCGCCGGCCCGTCCGACGTACGGGATCTGCGGGTGGGTGAAGGGGGTGCGGGTGAACTCGTGCCAGAGGGCGGGGACTTGGGCGTCGGAGGCGCGGGCGGTGCCGACACCGGCGACTGCGGTCGCGGCCACTGCCGTGGCGCCGGCGAGCAGGGTCCGTCTGGTCATGCCGTGGTGCGCGGTGCTCATTCCGCACGTCCTTCCATGCGAGTCAGTCATGGATGTGAACGACGTTCAGATCTGCGTCGAGCGTGAGCATGCCACGGGTGCCTTGCCCCACGAAAGGGCCGTGCAGAGGTCAGTCAGCGGGGCGTTCGATCAGATGCGTGAACGCTTCCAGGTTCCGGGTCGACTCGCCCCGCGACACCCGCCACGCGTACTCCTTGCGGATCGAGGAGGCGAAGCCCAGCTCCAGGAGGGTGTTGAAGGCGCCGTCCGCGGCCTCCAGGACCTGGCCGAGCAGGCGGTCGATCTCGTCGGCGGTGACGGAGCCGAGCGGCAGCCTGCCGGTGAGGTACACGTCGCCGAGCCGGTCGACGGCGTAACTCACGCCGTACAGCCGCAGGTTGCGCTCCAGGAGCCAGCGGTGCACGGCAGGTTCGTTCTCGTCGGGGTGGCGGATGACGAAGGCGTTCAGGGAGAGCGAGTGGCGGCCGACCAGGAGCGAGACGGTGGTCTTCAGCTTGCGGGTGCCGGGGAGCTGCACGACGTAGGTGCCGGACTCGGGGCTCTCCCACTCCAGTTCGGCGTCCTTCAGGACACCCTCGATGACCTGTGCCGCCCGCTGTTCCTGTGAAGCATCACCCATGGGCCGAGCGTACGCGACGGCGGTGGGACTGGGTCGCGGCCAGGTAGACGTCGGCGGTGGCGGCGGCCGCCGTGTCCCAGCCGAAGCACCCGGCGTGCCGGGCGGCGGCGCTGCCGAAGCGGTCCGCCAGGGACGGGTCGTCGGCGAAACGGCCCAGCACGCGCGCGTACGCGGCGGGATCGTGGCCGTGCACCAGGAAGCCGGTCTCGCCGTCCCGGACGGCCACCGGCAGCCCGCCGACCGCCGCGGCGACGACCGGGGTGCCCGCCGCCTGCGCCTCTATCGCCACCAGGCCGAAGGACTCGCTGTAGGAGGGCATCACGAGGACCGAGGCGGCCCGGAACCAGTCCGCGAGCTGCTCCTGCCCGACCGGCGGCCGGAACCGCACCACGTCCGCTATGCCGAGCCGCGCGGCCAGCTTCTGCAGGCCCTCCGGCTTCGCGAGGCCGCTGCCGCTGGGGCCGCCGACGATCGGCACGACGATCCGGGAGCGGAGTTCGGGGCGCTCGTCGAGGAGGACGGCCACGGCACGCAGCAGTACGTCGGGGGCCTTCAGCGGCTGGATGCGGCCCGCGAAGAGCGGGACCAGGGCGTCCTGCGGGAGGCCCAGGCGGGCGCGGGCGGCGGCGCGGCCGTCGCCGGGACAGAACCGGTCGAGGTTCACGCCCGGGTGGACGACGGCGACCTTCGCGGGGTCGGCGCTGTAGTGGTGGACGAGTTCGTCGGCCTCTTCGGAGGTGTTCGCGATCAGCCGGTCGGCGGCGGACACGATCTGGGTCTCGCCGATGACGCGGGCGGCGGGTTCGGGCGTGTCGCCGTCGGCCAGGCTGGCGTTCTTGACCTTGGCCATGGTGTGCATGGCGTGCACGAGGGGGACGCCCCAGCGCTGGGCGGCGAGCCAGCCGACGTGGCCGGAGAGCCAGTAGTGCGAGTGGACGAGGTCGTAGTAGCCGGGGCGGTGGCCGGCCCAGGCCTGCATCACGCCGTGCGTGAAGGCGCACAGCTGCGCCGGGAGGTCCTCCTTGGCGAGCCCCTCGTAGGGACCGGCGTCGACGTGGCGTACGAGGACGCCCGGGGCGAGTTCCACGGTGTGCGGGAGGCCGCCGGCGGTGGCCCTGGTGAAGATCTCCACCTCGATGTCGATCGCGGCGAGGCGCTGCGCGAGCTCCACGATGTAGACGTTCATGCCGCCCGCGTCGCCGGTGCCGGGCTGGTGGAGCGGTGAGGTGTGCACGGAGAGCATGGCGACGCGGCGGGGGCGGCGGGAGCGCAGGAGCCTGCTGACGTACTGGCTCACGTGGCGGTCCTCCTTGTGCGGGCATGCCTTCGGGAGGACGTGGGGGTCCTCTCGCTCTGCAACAGCGGGGGACGGGTTCCCATTCCGGTGGAGGTCAATTTTACCCAGGGATTGCCTGACATCGCTCAACCGTTCGAGGGCGGGGAGCGTAGGGGGTGGGGTACCCGAAGCGGCACTGACACTTACCCTCGTATGCATGACTACCCGCGCCTCCCGCCCCGTGGGGACGGTGACGCGCGGGACCACCAACCCCAATCGGTTGCGCCGCATGGACCGGTGGATCGCCGCGTCCCACGGGGCCGAACTGCGGCGCGCCGGCGACCCCCTGGCCGTCGACCTCGGGTACGGGGCCGCACCCTGGACCGCCGTCGAGCTCCTCGGGCGGCTGCGGACCGTCGCGCCGCGCGCGCGGGTGGTCGGGGTCGAGATCGAGCCCGCGCGGGTGGCCGCCGCGCGGCCGTACGAGCGCGAGGGGCTCGCCTTCCGGCACGGCGGGTTCGAGATCCCCGTCCCCACGCGGCCGTTGCTCATCCGCGCGGCCAACGTGCTGCGGCAGTACGACGAGGGTGAGGTCGGCGGCGTCTGGGAGCGGCTGCGCGCGCGGCTCGCGCCCGGCGGGCTGCTGGTCGAGGGGACCTGCGACGAGATCGGGCGGCGGCACGTGTGGGTGGCGCTCGGGCCCGAAGGGCCGCGCACGGTGACCTTCGCGACCCGGCTGGGCTCGCTCGAACGGCCGTCGGACCTCGCCGAACGGCTGCCGAAGGCGCTGATCCACCGCAATGTGCCGGGCGAGCCGGTGCACGCGTTCCTGCGCGACTTCGACCGCGCCTGGGCGGCGGCCGCGCCCTACGCGGCGTACGGCGCCCGGCAGCGGTGGATCCGGGCGGTACGGGACCTGACGGCCGACTGGCCGGTGACGGACTCGGCGGTGCGCTGGCGGCAGGGGGAAGTGACGGTGGCCTGGGAGGCGTTGGCGCCGGCGGCCTGACGGGGCGGCTCGACGGGAGGGCCGGGAACGATCTCGGTGAGTCGTACGTCACACAGGCGGGGAGATCGTCATGTCCGGGGGGATACCGGGGAGGAACCCACCTGCCGTCACCCCTGTCGCTTTGCGGCGCCGCGTGGCACGATCCTCCCCGTATCACATGTTACTGACGATTAATCAGTTCTGGGGGCGGGAGATGGGACCGGACAAGCACTCCGTCCGGCCGGGTGGGCGCGGAATCCTGGCGACGGCGGTGACGGTGGTCTGCGCGGTGACCGTACTGACGGCACCCGGCACGGCGTTCGCGGCGCCCGGCCCCACACCCTCCCCGAGCGCGTCGCAGAGCGCGTCCCCGAGCCCCTCGGTGACGCTCCCGCCCGACAAGGACCTCGAAGCGGTACAGCGGAAACTGGACGACCTCTACCACGACGCGGCCGTCGCCACCGACGCCTACAACGCCGCCGAGGAGGCCGCCCAGAAGCAGTCGGCCCAGATCGTCGACCTGGCCAAGAAGATCGTCGCGGGGCAGCGGAGACTCGACCTGCTGAAGCAGCGGGCGGGCCGGGCGGCCGCGGCCCAGTACCGCACCGGCGGACTCCCGGACACCGCCCAGCTGATGCTCAGCGACGACCCCTCGGAGTTCCTGGACGGGGCCGGACGGGTGCTCCAGGGCGAGCGCGCCACCAAGGCCCTGATCAGGGAACTGACCCAGACCCAGCAGGACTTGAAGCAGTACGCGGCGGACGCGGCCGACCAGTGGAACAAGCTGGAGGCCGGACGCAAGGCGAAGGCCGCCGCCAAGAAGAAGATCACGGAGCGGATCGCGGCCGCCGAGGAACTCCAGTCGAAGCTCCAGAAGAAGCAGAAGGAGCGACTGGCCGAGCTGGAGCGGCAGGCCGCCTACAAGGCGCAGACCGCCTGGCTGGACACCGGGATACTCGGCGAGATCCACGGCAAGGCCTCCGCGGCCGGCGAGAAGGCGATCGCGTTCGCCACCGCCCAGATCGGCAAGCCGTACGTGTGGGGCGCCGAGGGCCCGGACTCGTACGACTGCTCCGGACTGACCTCGCAGGCCTGGGCGAGCGCCGGCAAGCCGATCCCGCGGACCTCGCAGGAGCAGTGGAAACAGCTCAAGCACGTCGACGTCAAGGACATGCGCCCCGGCGACCTGATCATCTACTTCGACGACGCCAGCCATGTCGCCCTGTACATCGGAGACGGCGCGATCATCCAGGCACCGCGGCCCGGACGGACGGTGTCGGTCGGGGGCGCCGGGACGATGCCGATCCTCGGAGTGGTACGCCCGGACGCATGAGGCGTATTGCCCCTTTCGTGAGCTGTGTCATGTGACCCGGCCCACGGCAACAGCCGCTCAAACCCGGGCGGCACGTGACCTTCGTCATCCCCGTTCCGCCGCCCACTTGCCCAACTGCGGTACGGCACACGGCATATGACAGTGACCTGAGACCGAGCGACGCGGCTCACACCATTCCGTTGCGGTGGCCGGTACCGCTATGGTCCCCGTCGGTGGGGTCGAGTCCCTCGTCCCACCACGCCCTCGGGGGGAGGGAAGGAACCCGACACGATGCCCGTACCCGTACCGCGGCAGAGAGCGATCCCGGCCGTGGAGAGTGGTCAGGCGCCGGCCGCCGTGCCCGCACAGGACGGCGGCCCCCTCAAGGAAGAGGCCAACCGCACGGAAGCCGTCGCGCCGAACGCGGGCGGCACCACTCTCACCCTGCTCCTGATCGAGGACGATCCGGCCGGCTCGCCGATCCTGCCCGAGCTGCGCGACGCGTCCGGCACCTCGATCCGGATCCGCACCGCCCGCAACCTCACCGAGGCCGAGCGGCTGCTGACCGACGACGTCCACTGCATCCTGCTGGACCTGGCGCTGCCCGCGCCGGGCGGCAAGGACACGGAGGGCGAGCTGGCCGTGCTCAAGCACGTGCTGGAGCTCGCGCCCCGTCACGCCGTCCTCGCGCTCACCGCATCCGGTGACGCCGAGCGCGGCACCGAGGCCGTGCGCGTCGGCGCGCAGGACTACCTCTTCCGCGACGAACTGGACGGACGGCTGCTCAGCCGCGCCATCCGGTACGCCGTCGAACGCAAACGCTCCCTCACCACCGAGCGCAAGCTCGCGGAGGGGCGGATGCGGGCGCAGGAGAACCGGCGCCTGGAGCGCGGCCTGCTGCCCACGCCCCTGCTGGAGGGCTCCTCGCTGCGGTTCGCCGCGCGCTACCGCCCCGGCCGCTCCCGGGCCCTGCTCGGCGGCGACTTCTACGACACCGTGCGCACCCCCGACGGCACCGTGCACGCGATGATCGGCGACGTCTGCGGGCACGGCCCGGACGAGGCCGCGCTCGGGGTGGAGCTGCGGATCGCCTGGCGGGCGCTGACCCTGGCGGGGCTCTGCGGCGACCAGCTGCTCGGCACGCTCCAGGAGGTGCTGGAGCACGAGCGCTCGGACGAGGAGATCTTCGCGACGCTCTGCACCGTCGACATAGCGCCGGACGGGCGCCGGGCGGGCCTGTGCCTGGCCGGGCATCCGGCGCCGCTCCTCGCCCGGCCGGGCCGGCCGGCGGAGCTGCTGCCGTACGACAACAACGGCCCGGCGCTCGGCCTGCTGAAGGGTGCCCGGTGGCCCCGGACGCAGGTGGAGCTGGGGGCCGAGTGGAGCCTGATGCTCTACACCGACGGGCTGATCGAGGGCCGGGTGGGGGTCGGCGGGGAGCGGCTCGGGCAGGAGGGGATGGTCGAGATGGTGCGGCGGCAGCTGGACTCCGGGCTGACCGGGGAGGCGTTGCTGCGGGCGGCGGTGAACGAGGTGCGGCAGCTCAATGGGGGCGAGCTGACGGACGACGTGGCCGTCGTGCTGCTGGACCGGGAGGTCTGAGCGGCTCTCCGCGCCGCGGACGCTCCCGGAAAGGGGTCAGCGGCCGCCGTTGTACGGGCCGTACGGGCCGTCGCTGCTGCTGCCGCCGCGGCGGCCCCGCCAGCCGCCGCCTCCGCCCGAGACCTGCTTGAGCGCCGGCCGGACGTCGACGATGTAGACGATGCTCGCCACCACGCCCGCGATCGGGAGGATGGAGAGGATCGAGAAGAGGTAGCTGACGACCAGCGCGATGGCCAGGATGATCAACCAGAAGATCTTGTTCTGCTTGTCGGCCGCGCGGAAGGCGTCCTCCCGCCGGAACGCGGCGTCGAACAGCCCGAACGCCGCCAGCGCCATCAGGACGATCTTCAAAATCCCCAGCAGCCCCGCGAAGCCCAGCATCAGCATGCCGCCACCACCGTTCCTCTCCCGATCCCCGGTCCCCGGTCCCTACGCGCCACCGTACCCGTAGAACGGGCCGGGCACCCTCAAGGTGCCCGGCCCGCTCACGGCGCCGATACGGCCCTTACTTGGCCGGCGGGGTGGTCTTCTTGGCCGTGGGGGTGACCTTGCGGGGCGCCGGGGCCTGGACCTTCTTGGGCGCGGCCGGGGTCTTCTTCACGGCGACCGGCTTGGCCTCGGCGGCCTTGGGCTCGTCGGCCTTCTTCGGCTCCTGCCGGGTCTCGACCGGCTCGGGCTTGCCCTCGACGACGATGGCGAGGTCCTCGATCTCCTCGGCGGCCTCGCCGCGCCAGGTCTTCACGGCCTGCTCGCCGTGCTCGGCGACCTTCTCGTAGGTCTCGCGGGCCTTGACGGCGTACTCGGCGGCCACGCCGACCCCGCGCAGGGCGAGGTCCTGGGCGGACTCACCGAGCTTCTTGAGGTCACCGTCGAGGGAGACGATGAAGTCGTTGACCCGGGTCTGGAGGGTGGCCTGCGCCTCCTTGGCCTTGGCACCGGCCTCCTTCGCACGGGCGGCGGCCTTCTCCTGCACGGCCTTCGGGTCGGTGTTGCGCACGGCCTCGATACGGGCCGGGGCCTCGCTGCGCAGCTGCTCGACCAGGCCGGGGACCTTCTTGGCCTGCTGGAGGGCCAGGTCGGCGGTGCCGGCGGCGAAGTAGAGCGGGGTCGGGTCGCTGAGGGTCTTGCGCAGGTCGTCGGTGATGGCCATGGTGATGGTCCTCCCGTATTAAAGTTCGGCTGAGGGTTTTGTGGTCCGCGGCGCGGCGGCCGGCGCGCTTGGCCGGCTCATCCGGCCGTCCGCCGGGGACCGGTTGCACTGTCGTTCTCTCTGTCGTTCTCAGTCCTGGCACCGCCGTCGACGGCGTCGTCCACCCCGAAGCCGTTCTCCTTGCGGAACGACTCGTAGATCTGCAGGAGCACCTGCTTCTGCCGCTCGTCGAGCGTGGGGTCGGCGAGGATGACCGCACGGGTCTCCACCTCGTTCAGATCCCGCTCGGCGTCGAGGATCCCGGCGCGGACGTACAGCGTCTCGGCGGAGATCCGCAGCGCCTTGGCGACCTGCTGGAGCACCTCCGCGCTCGGCTTGCGCAGCCCGCGCTCGATCTGGCTGAGATACGGATTGGACACCCCGGCGGCATCGGCGAGCTGCCTGAGCGACAGCTGCGCGTTGCGCCGCTGCTCGCGCAGGTACTCACCGAGATTGCCGACGTTGAGCGATGCCATGCCTCCACCGTGCCCCACCCTCGCTAACAATTGCAAGCACCTGCTTGCAATAGTGCGCCGTGTCATACCCGGATGGCGGCCGACTGCCCTGCGTGGAGTAGACGCGAGGTCCCCGGACGATTCGGGGCGTTCATGTCGTCGTGATCGGCGAGGTGCCACTCGTGGGCTGGACCCCGTCGAAGAGGGCGACGGCTGTGGCGGGGTTCGGGCTCAGGAGGCGTTCCAGGCCTGCCGTCGTGATCTGGGCCCACTTGCCGGCCCGTGCCCACATCCGTTCCTCGAAAGCGCGGACGGTGGTGTCCAGATCCTCGGAGCCGGTGGCGAGGGACTCGGCGAGTTCGGCGCCTTCCAGCAGGGCCAGGTTCGCGCCCGCCCCCAGTGGGGGCATCAGGTGGGCGGCGTCGCCCAGCAGCGTCACCCCGGGGACATGGGTCCACGTGTGGCCCACGGGCAGGACGTAAAGCGGGCGGTGGACGAACTCGGGGCCGTGGCGGAGGAGGTCGAGGACGGGAGGAGCCCAGCCGTCGAACAGGGCCAGCAGGCTCGCCCGTACGGCCTCGGCGTCGGCCAGGTCCAGGTGCGCGTGCCAGTCCGGTTCCGCGCGGAACTGGGCGTACACCTTCACGTGGCCACCGCTGTTGCGCTGGGCGACCAGCTTCCGGTGCACCCCGTACACCGCCAGGGAGCCGTCGCCTACCAGCCGGGCGAGGTCGGGGTGGCGGGTGTCCACCTCGTCCAGGGAGGTCTCGACCGTGGTGACGCCGGTGTACTGCGGCGTCACCGGCGAGACCGCCGGACGGGTCCGCGACCAGGCGCCGTCCGCGCCGACCACGAGGTCGAACGTCTCCTGCCGCCCGTCCGCGCCATGGACCACCGCGCCGCCCCCGGCCCCCGGCACCACCCGCGTCACCTCCCGCCCCCACCGGACCTCCATCGGCCCCAGCAGCAGGTCACGAAGTTGCCCGCGGTCGATCTCGGGGTTGGCCAGGTCGTCCGGGCGGGGCTGCCAGTCGCGCAGGACGGTCCCGTCCGTGTCCAGGATGCGCATGGCCTGCGCCTCGGGCCGGGACAGCGCCCGGAACTCCGCCAGCAGGCCCGCCATGTCCAGCGCCCGCTGCCCCAGCCCCTCGTGCAGGTCCAGGGTGCCGCCCGGGGGACGGGCGTCGGGGGCGGGATCGCGTTCGAGGACGGTGACGGGGTGGCCGTGGCGGTACAGGACGCGGGCGAGGGCGAGTCCGCCGGGCCCGGCTCCGATCACTGCGATGCGATGTCTCATGGCGATACACTGTATCGACAGAGTACGGCGTATCACAACGGTACGGTGTGTTCATGACTGTGTGGGACCGGCCCGAGCCGCCGACTCGACCCGTACCCCTCGACCGGGAGCGGATCGTCGCCGCCGCCGTCGCACTGGCCGACGAGGGCGGTCTCGACGCGGTGTCCTTGCGCAAGGTGGCCGCCCGGCTGAACGCCGGACCCATGCGGCTGTACGGCTACATCTCGACCAAGGAGGAGCTGTTCGACCTCATGGTCGACGAGGTCCAGGCCGAGATCCTCCCCGAGGAGCGGCCCGCCGACTGGCGGGAGGCGCTGTCCACCCTCGCCCACCGCACCAGGCGGACCGCGCTGCGGCACGAGTGGCTGGCCGACCTGCTCGGCGGCCGTCCGAGCCTCGGCCCCAACGGCCTGGCCGTGACCGAGGCGACGCTGGCCGCCCTGGACGGCCTCGCCGACGTGGACACCGTCATGCGCGCCGTGGAGACCGTCAGCGCCTACGTCAACGGGGCGGTCAGACGCGAGATCGCGGCCCTGCGGGCCGAGCGCGCCACCGGCCTGTCCGAGCAGGAGTGGCAGCGCGCCCACGGCCCGCACGTGACGCGGATGCTGGCCACGGGCCGCTTCCCGGCACTGGCCAGGGCCGTGCACGACGGCACCGACGTGGATCCCGAGACGACCTTCACGACCGGCCTGGAGTGGGTCCTCGACGCCGTGAGCGGCAAACTCGACCGACCCCCGGCGTAGCCACCACCCGCGGCCCCGCAGCCGGCCTCCCACAGCCGAACGTACCGCCGCGTCAGAAGGGCAGCGGTCGCGCGTGGACGACGTCCAGGCGGGAGACCGCGCGGGTCAGGACCACGTAGAGCCGGTGCGGCCCCCGCTCCTCCCCCTCCGCCACCGCCGCCGGCTCCACGGCCACCACGTGGTCGTACTCCAGGCCCTTGGCCAGACTCGCCGGGACGACGGTCACCCTGGCGCCGGGGTCGGCCGGGTCCGCCGGGGCGATGCCCGCCGACGTCAGGGCCTCGCGCACGGCGGCCGCCTCCGGGTCCGCCGTGATCACCCCGACCGAACCCTCCCGGGTCAGGGCGTCCCGTACCGCGGTCACCGTCGTCGCGAGCACGTCGTCCGTGGGGCGCAGGGTCAGCTCCCCGTCCGTGCGGAACGACCTGGCCTCCGGGACGTCGGTGCCGAGCCGCCGCAGCAGCCGGTTCGTGAGCTCCACGACCGCCGCCGGGACGCGGAAACCCGTGGTGAGCGGGACCACCCTCGCGTCCGGCTTTCCCAGGTGGTGCAGCACGGTGTCCCAGCTCCGCGCCGCCCAGGGGGTCGTGGCCTGGGCCAGGTCGCCGAGGACGGTGAGGGAGCCGAAGGCGGCCCGGCGGGCGATCGCCCGGCACTCCATGGGAGACAGGTCCTGGGCCTCGTCGACGACGATGTGGCCGTACCCCTCGGGGTGTGCCACGAGTCCGGCGACCTCGTCGAGGAGGACCAGATCGGCGGCCGACCAGCGGGCGGACCGGTACGAGCGCGGCGGCCGGGACCAGTGGAGGTGCCGCTGTTCGGCGGGGGTGAACACGCCGTCGGCGGCGCGGGCCAGCACAGCCGGGTCCGAGAGGAGCCCGGCCAGCACCTCCTCCGGCCGGACCTTCGGCCAGACCGTGTCGAGGTAGGCGCTCATGGCCCGGGAGCGTTCCAGACGCCGGGTCCAGGTGGCCGGCTGCGGTCCCGCCCGGCGTTCGGCCAGCAGCTGCACTTCCCGCATCGCGCGCCCCCTGACCCGCTCGCGGCCGACGGCGTACGGCGGTTCCTCGTCCCGTACCGCCTCGACGATCCGGACCAGCGCCTCGGCGGCCACCCGCCAGGTGTAGGTGCCGTCCGAGAGTGACAGCGGGGTGATGCCCGCGGTGGAGACGTGCGCGTACACGGCGCGGCGCAGGACCTCGGCCATCCGGGGGTCGTGCTTGAGCGCGGCGGTGCGGTCGGGGTCGGTGGCGGTGGCCGGGTGGCGGGCGATCTCCTCGCCGAGGGTGGTCTGGCGTACGCCGGTCTCGCCGAGGGCGGGCAGCACCTCGGAGATGTAGGAGAGGAAGGTCCGGTTGGGGCCGAGGATGAGCAGGCCGGAGCGGCGGACGCGCTGGGGGTGGGTGTAGAGCAGGTAGGCGGCCCGGTGCAGGCCGACGGCGGTCTTGCCGGTGCCCGGGGCGCCCTGCACGCAGACGGAGTCGGTGAGGTCGGCGCGTACCAGGTCGTCCTGGTCGGGCTGGATGGTGGCGGCGATGTCGCGCATGGGGCCGACGCGGGGGCGTTCGATCTCCCGGGTGAGGAGGGTGCCGGTGCCCGACTCGCCCTTGCCGAGGCGTTCGTCCTCCATCCCGGTGAGGTCGGCGGAGTCGCCGCGGCTGCCGGGGGCCCAGCCGAACCGGCGCCGTACCGCGACGCCCTGGGGGTCGTCGGGGCCGGCCTGGTAGAAGGCGCGGGAGACGGGGGCGCGCCAGTCGACGACGAGGGGCGGGGCGGTCGGTTCCTCGCTGATCCGCAGCCGGCCGATGCGGTAGCTCTGCCCGGCGTGCTCGCCCGCCTCGAAGTCGAGCTTGCCGAAGAACAGGGGGCCCTCGGGCAGCTCGCGCATCTGCTTGGCCCGGCTGCGCAGCCGGTACCCGAGCACCTCGGCGTCGGCACCGGAGGCCGAGACGTCCTCGCCGGTGACGACGTGCTCGGCGGCGCCCTCGACCATCCGGGCGAGGGCGGCTCGGCAGGTGTCGTGGTAGGCGCGTTCGCGGTCGAGTTCCTCCTGCATGGGGACAGCGTAGACGAGGAAACGTGACCGGGTAACATTTTTTACCGGGGCTCAGCAGGACTCAGTCGTGGTCCGCGAGCGCCTGTTCCAGCCGCGCGAACGCCCGCTCCGCCGCCCGTACCGCGTCCTCCCGGACGTCCTCCACCCGCTCCCCCGCCACGATCCGCCGCCAGTTGTCCTGCGCGAGGATCCGCTGGACGGCGATGATCTGACCGGCGGCCAGCCGGGCGTCCAGGGTGCCGCCGAGTGCCTCGGCCAGCGCCGCCTCGGAACGCTCCAGGTAGGCGTGCTGGCGGGCGACGAGGGTGGCGGTGCTGTTGAGGAGGGTGTGGAAGGCGAGCACCTGGGGGTGGTCGTTGAGGCCGGTGACCGGGTCGTTGTGGGCGAGACCGGAGAGGAAGCGGTCGCGCAGGACGCCGACCGGTGACCGGGCGCCGCCCCGGGAGGCCTCCGCGACCAGCCGGGCGGACTCCGTCTCGTGGTCGGCGATCCGGTGCAGGACCAGGTCCTCCTTGGCGGGGAAGTACCGGAACAGGGTCGGTTTGGAGATTCCGGCGGCGGCGGCCACCTCGGCGACCGACACGGCATCGAACCCCTTCGCCAGGAACAGCCGTACGGCGACGTCCGACACGTCCTCGTACATCCGCCGCTTCTTCAGTTCCCGCAGGCCCATCTCACCCATGGGGCGAGCCTACGCAGGGAGCGCGTCAGAGAGCGGTCCCCCGACGCCAGGGCGGCCGCTCGGCGAGCGGCATGTCCCCCTCGGTCAGAGTGCGGGCAAGATGTGGTGCGCCGTCGCCCGGCCGGGCAGGCCCAGGGATCCCTTGGCCGCCGCCAGCGTCATGGCGTACGAGTCCAGGGCCCGCCGGACGTTGGGAGCGTCCACGCTCGCTCCGGTGACCAGCCGGTCGAGATCGACGTAGGCCGAGCGGACGATCTCGATCCATCGGTACACCCGCCAGTCCTGTTGCCAGGCGTGGGTGAACTCGGGCTCCAGCCTGCGCACCCAGCGGCGGAACATCCGGTCGCGGATCTCCGGCCGGGTCGGGGTCAGGTGCATGTGCCGCACCAGGTCGTACAGCGGGTCGCCGACCAGCGCCATCTCCCAGTCGATGATGGTCAGGGCGAGCCCGTCGTCGCGGCGGACCAGGTTCCAGGGGTTGAGGTCGCCGTGCAGCAGGGCCGGGGCCCGACGGCTGACGCGGTGCCGGGTGAGGATCTGCCGCAGCCGTCCGGCGTCGGGGAGGCCCACGATGCGGGCGAGTTGCTGGGACTCCTTGGGGAGCCCGGCGACCAGGGCGACGAGTTGTTCGCTCAGCCAGTGGTAGAAGTCGGGTTCGCCGGAGGCGGGGTCGAGCTGGGTGTGGTCGACCCCGGTGAGCGCCGCCAGCTGGTCGACGAGCCCGTCGGCCTCCTGCGGCCGGAGCCCGTGCACCGGGTGGTCGGGTTTGCGCCCGGTGTCGCCACCCGGGGCCTCGTAGGTGTGAATGGCGAAGCGGTCCCGCGAGTAGGCGGGGTGGTGACGGGAGTGGCTCTCCCCCAGCGCCAGGACCCGGGGGGCGGCCACAGCGGCTCCGGAGCGCTCGATCGCCCGCAGCACCGCATGCTCACTGAGGTAGCTGCGCTCACGACGACACGCGTGCGGCACCTTACGGCGGATCACCACGGGAAAGTCGATGCCCGGCACCCGGATCACCGAGTTGAGGTGTGCGGTGCCCTTGAACACATGGCGGGCCGGTGCGGTCGCCTCCAGCGACAGTGCCGCGCTCACCGCCGAGTGCGGGAAGTCCGGGTGTTCGGGCACCCGCCGGTCCTGCCGCCATTCCATGACCTCGCCGGTCCGGCCGCGCTGCGCGGCTCCCTTGGCCGTCGCGGAGACCGCCCAGCGGAACAGGACGTGCTCGATCTCCCGTTCGCCGGGCACCGTGCGCAGCCGCAGCGGTTCGGCGGCGGCCTGCAGGGCGCGGCCGACGGACGCCGTCGCCGACCGGAGGTTCTGTTCGTCGAAGGACCCCTCCAGGGATTTCGCGGCCCGCATCACGTCCGGGTAGACGGACTGGGCCCGCTCGAAGTCCACGTAGTGGCCGAGGTCCTTGGTCACCCCGTGCGTGGCGGCCGGCCGTACCGCGCGCACGGCCGCCGCCCAGGCGTCGACGACCTCGTCCCACTGCTGTGCCGGGTAGTCCATCCTGACCAGATGGACCGCCAGGTCGTGCAGCGGATCACCGAAAGTGGCCAGCTCCCAGTCCACGCAGGTGAGCGGCGGGCCGCCGTCCGGCGAGACGACGAGGTTGTCGCGGTGCAGGTCCCCGTGGAGGAGGCTGTACGGGCGCCGGGCCATCCACGGCACGCGCTCGGCGAAGCGGAGCAGGGCGTCCTCGGGGATGCCGAGGGCGGCGAACAGCCAGCCGTACGCGGAAGCGTTGGCCTGGCGGATCTGCAGGTCCGCCGTCCTGGCCAGCGTCCGCAGGAAGCTCTGGCTGTCCGTGTGGTTCCGCGGCCACGTCGGCGGAAGCGGCGGCAGTGCCGTACCGCGCACCTGGGTCATCCTGGCGAAGAGCTGCGCCGTCTCCCTCAGCAGGAGGGCGTCGACCGGTTTGCCGTTCTCGCAGACGCTGGAGAGCGGGACTCCTTCCACATAGCTGTGGATGGTGAAGCGATTCCCCTCGAAGAGGCACTCGGGCACGTGGGGCAGCACGCCTGTGATCGCCCGCAGGATCCGCGCCTCGTCGTCCCACGTCCGGATCACCACGGGGAGGGCGTCGGTCCTGCGCACCCGGACGGTCACGGCGGTACCGGGTGGCCGGCCCAACAGCCGGGCCATCGGCTCGGTGAGCGGCAGCACGTAGTTCTGGTGGTGGTGGCCGCCGCTCGCCAGGCCCCACTGCGCGGCATGGCCCAGGAACGCCTCGTACTCCTCGTCGGGCAGAGGCCTGCCGAGTGCTCCCCCGGCGACGCCGGCGGGGACAGACGGTGCACCCACTGGTCGCTCCGGGGGTGGTACGCGCGCGTTGGTCGCGGGGATCGGGCAGGGAAACGGTATTGCCAGGTGACGCACGACACGACTGGAGGGGCGACGGAGTGACCCTGTCGAGTGAAGGGTCGCTCGTATGTACGGTCACCCGTTGGCGCGGTCGTCCGAGACTGGCTCTTTGGGCCATCCCCTCATACGCACGCAACCGAGCGGTTGCTCAGGCGGTTCCGCACTCTAGCGCAGCGGAGCCCCTTCCGGATCACGCTGCCGCTACGGCTGGAAGGCGAGCAGGTTCCAGCCGGGTGATGGCGTGCCTGGGACCGGGTTGCGCCGGTGTCTACGGTCGCACCATCGCCAGCAGGGGTTTCAGGGAGCCGACGACATGGGTTGCGCCCGCCTCGGTCAGGAGCTTGGCCTTGCGTTCGTTACGCGCGTAGCCGAGGAACGGGACCCCGGCGGCGCGTGCCGCCTCCAGGTCCGTGGGCGAGTCGCCGATCATCAGGGCCGCGTCGGGGGCGGCGCCCATCGCGTTGAGCGCGCGGTTGAGGCAGTGCGGGTCGGGTTTGAGGCGGTGCAGGTCCTGGGTGCGGCCGTAGATGTGCGGGGCGAAGCAGGCGGTGAGGGCGCGGCCGTCGAGGTAGGCCCGGACCACCCGGGGTGAGTTGTTGGTGGTCACCGCCATCCGCGCGCCCAGCGCTCGCCACGTCTGTATCAGGACGTCCGCGTACTTCGTGGGCATCGCCGTCGAGGTGGCCCGCAGTTCCTCCTTCGTGAGGCGCTCCTCCAGCTCGGCCACCAGGTCACTGCCGGGATGCCGGCGGTCCACGGCGCGCAGCACGAGGTGCGGGTCGAGGGAGTCGCGCTCGGTCTCCGTGACCAGGCCGCGCAGTCCTCGGCTCGCCAGCCACGCCACCAGGCCGTCGGCGACCAGTTCCGCCGAGTGGCCCGCGAACAGGCGGCAGATCGGCCCGTCGAAGTCCCACAGGACGACGCGAGCGCTTCTGATCAGTTCCGTGAGTTCTTCGGTCGCGTTCTCGTTGTCGGCCGTCACCGGTTCAGTCTGCGTCGTATCAGAAGTCACTAGGAGAGTGTCAGGTCCGTGGTGATGGTTTCCCAGAGGGCGTCGAACCACATCTGCGATTGGTCCACGAACGCGGCGTCGCGATGGCCGGACCGTCTCTCGAAGGAGAAGAGGAGGGACTCGGAGCCCACGGCGTCGTACATGTCGAGCATGCCCGCCTCCGTCTGCTCCTCGCGACGCGTGACCATGTAATAGGCGAAGAGGGCCTCGGTCCCGTTGAGCAGGTAGAGCTTGACCGGAGGGGTGAACGGCAGGGCCCGGAAGGTGACGTTCACGTCGATCTTGTGGGTGGAGCGCAGGCCCTGGAGGTTGTACTGGAGGACCTGCCCCTGGGCGTTGCGCATGCCGAGCCAGCGGTTGTGGACGGTGTCCCCGTCGCCCTCGACCGCCGCGGTCGGGAAGGCCAGCTGGATGTCCCGGCTGGGCAGCAGCACGCGGACGTCGATGCGCTCGGGGCGGATCCGGCCCTCGTGGATCATCCGCAGCGGCTCGGCCAGCGCGGGCAGCAGGCTCTGGGCGGTGAGGCAGGCCGCGTCGATGCGGACGTGCGGGGCGGCGAACGCCTCGGTGACGCGGGGCCCGAGGCCCACCATCGTCGGCTGGGGCTCGTCGAGCGCCGGGGACGGCGGCTCGGCGATGCGCGGCGGGCTGCCCTTGCTGACGTTGGTCAGCAGGCCGTCGTCCTGGAGCACCCGCACGGCCTGGCGCACGGCACCGCGCTCCACGCCGAACTCCTCGGCCAGCTCCGCCTGGGTGGGCAGGCGGTCACCCACCTTGAGGTCGCCCGTGCGGATGCGTTCCCGCAGGGTCCGGGCGATCTCCTGAGGTGTGCTGCCGGTGCTCACTGCCACGTTCTCCTGGGTCACGACCAAACGCTACAACTTTGATCCATCTACGGGGAGTTGTTTGAAGATTGGTTATAAGTTACAGCCAACTGGGGACAACATAGTCAGAGTTGGTTACCAACTTGGCCGAGTTGGTGGAAGCTTGCTTCCCGACGATGGGGGAACCGACATGCCCGCCGCCCTCGCTCTTCTCTCAGCCGTCTTCGTTCTCGGTTTCGAACAGTTCGTCCAGTCGACGTACGGTGCCACTGGCATTATCGGTCTGCTGCTGCTCACCGTGGGGATCAGGGCCAAGAGCCCGGCGTTCAGCTCCGCCGGCGCGGTCCTGCTCGCCCTGGTGCTCACGGGCCCCGCCCTGTAGGCGTCAGCCCGACAGCTCCAGGTCCGAACTGATCGTCTGCCACAGGGCGTTGAACCAGAGCACGGACTGGTCGACGAACGTGGTGTCCCGCAGGCCCGCGCCCCGCTCGAAGGCGAACAGCATCGAACGGGTGCCCACGGCGTCGTACGTCTCCAGGTGCTCGTGGCCGATCTCCCGTTCGTGGCGCCCCAGCGTGTAGTAGGCGAACAGCGCCTCGTCCCCGTTGAGCAGGTACAGCTTGACCGGCGGGGTGAACGGCAGCGCCCGGAAGGTGACGTGCACGTCGATGCCGTGGGTGGCGCGCAGGGCCAGCAGGTTGTGCCGCAGCACCTGGCCCTGCGCGTTGCGCTGGGCCAGCCAGCGCTTGTGCACCGCGTCCTCCGCCGAGGCGTCCACCGCCGTCGGGAACGCGAGGTCGATGCTCCGGCTCGGCAGCAGCACCCGGACGTCGATCTTGGCCGGTTCCAGTAGCCCCGCGTGGATGAAGCGCAACGGCTCGCCGAGGGCGAGGTTGAGGGAGACCGAGGTCAGGCAGAGCGCGTCGATCCGCACGTGCCGGGCCGCGAAGGCCGCCTCTATCCGGGGCGTGAGGCCGACCATGGTGGGCAACGGCGGCGCCTCCGGCCCCAGGGGAAGCTCCACTGTGCCGGTGCCCCTGGCCACGGTCGCCGGGCTGCCCTTCGTCACGTTCGTGAGCAGGTGCTCCGACTGCAGGATGCGCAGGGCCTGCCGGACGGCCCCCCGCTCGACCCCGAACTCGTCGGCCAGCTTGGCCTGCGTGGGCATGCGCTCACCCGGCCGCAGCACCCCGGACCTGATCCGGGTGCGCAGCGCGTCGGCCACCTCGCGGTGTGACGCAAGAGGCCGCTGCGGCCTCTTCCGCCCATTGGCGGAGGCGTGTTCGGGGTCCACAGACAAACGTTACAACTTCCCGCCATCTTTAGGCAGTTCGCGGAAAGGTGGTTATGAGTCGCTTCCAAGCGGAGATAAGTACAGTTGAGTTGGTCACCAACTCGTACAACATGGTCTTACTTCTTCGGCGGTTGGCCGAACGGGTTCCCTTCCGGAGGGGAGCCGGGAGCCCGGTCACTCAGGGCGGCCGACGAGGCGCACGACCAGCACAGCCACAACTGAACACCGACAACCGAACACCGCAGGACCCGCTCAGCCACAACTTCACAGCTCGCTACGGATGAGCCGCACAGTCACAACCGAACAAGGTGATTCAGGCACCCGTCGTCGGCAGGAAGGGGACGGTCAGAAGATGTCCGGGCACCACGGCCGCCCGGACGTGCGCAGCAGGGCGTCGGCCTCCCGGGCGGCGCCCACTCGCTGTTCCTGGACCCGCCCGAGGGCGTGCAGCCGCGCCACGGTCTGGTCACCGAGCCAGACGCTCGCCAGGTCGGCGACGTCGAGGGCGAGGTCCGGGGTGCCGGTGGTCGGGGCGCAGGACGCGCCTTCGGGGGAGGCGTCCAGCCGGTACCGGCCGCCGGCCAGCCCCTGCCGGTCCGCCACCGCCAGGACCAGCGACCCCGCCGTGTCGTACGTCCGTGCCTCCAGGGCCCGTACGACGTCCAGGATCCGCACCCACAGCCAGTCCGCCTGCCCGGTGATCCGCGCGGCGCGCGGATCGGGAAGGTGGTGCGGCAGGAGGTCGTCCGGTGAGCGCCGGCCGCTCTTCACCGAGGTGATCCAGTCGATCGAGCACAGGTAGTGCCACAGCGCGCGCTCCGCCGCCGGGGTCGCACCGAGCAGCCAGTCGACCTCCGCGGTGTTGTACGGCTGCTTGTGCTGCCAGTGGTCGTCCGACCGGTACGACACCATGCCCTCGACCTCGCCGGCAGCGGACCGGTACACCGCGTGGAACGGCTCGGTCCAGGCATCGCCCCAGCGGACGGCCCCGGTCTGCACCTGCCACCACAGGTCGCTGCGGCTGACCGCGCCCGGGGTGGCTCGGCGGACCCGTTCGTGCAGTTCCGGGCCGAGCTTGCGGACGTCCTCGCCGTCGACGAGGTCGATCCGGCCGCCGTCCTCGGGGCGCGACCAGCGCGGGTCCAGGCCGCTGCGCGGGACGTCGATCTTCCACTCGGTCAGGGTGGTCGCCGGGCCGAAGCCGTAGCGGCCGTAGATCGGGTACTCCGCGGCGATCAGCGTGGCGACGACGTCACCGCGGTCCTTCGCCGCGGCGAGGTCCTGGCTCATCATGCGGGTGAGCAGGCCACGGCGGCGGTGGGTGGGGCTGACCGTGACGTTCGAGACGGCGTCGGCGGGGACCGGGGCTCCGCCGACCGCCGTGAGCTCCTGCGCGAAGGAGCGGAACGTGGCCACGCAGCGAGGGCCGTCGAAGGCGCCGAGGAGTCTGCCGGGTACGAACTGTCTCCGGCGGGCTTCGAGTTGGGCTTCCGTGAGGGTGGGCGGGTGCAGGAAGCCGGTCTTCATCGCCCGGTGCCAGTCGGCGAGCTCGGGTTCGGTTATGGGGCGGACTTCGACGGGGTCGGTCATGCGGTCACGGTAGGTGTGCGACAGGGGGGGTGCCGAGTGATTTTCGGGTGCGGCCGCGTGGGGGCTTGTCGCGCAGTTCCCCGCGCCCCTGAAAGGCGCTTACGCGCCCCTGGAGGGGCGCCCTCGCCTCACGTCAGAAGGTCGTCGACCTGGGCCTCGCCCTCGCGGTATCTGCGGGTGATCTCGGCGCTCGAACCGTCCGCCGTGCGCTGCAGGTGCTGCCGCCGCCGCGACACCTCCTGTTCGTAGCGGACCAGGCGGCCCATCGCCGCGGTCAGTTCCGGGTCCGTGCGGGCCTGGAGGTCGGAGAGTTCGACCTCGGCCAGCATCTCGGCGGCGAGGCGGCCGTACTCCTCGTTGTGCGGAGTGCCCAGGGTGACGTGGCGGGCCGACTGGCGGTGGCGGGCCGGGGCGTCCGTGAGGATCTCCGGGAGGCGGTCCACCACGGAGGCCGCCCCGGCCGGGGAGCGGCGGGCCAGTTCCGCGCGCAGGATGTCGATACGGCCCTGGAGCAGCCGCCGTACGTAACTCAGGTCCGCCTCGTCGCGCTGGGCGTCCCGGCGCAGGACGCGCAGCTCGGGCAGGCTCAGACGGGTCAGGTCGTGCTCCGGCGGCTCCGGGGGCAGCGGGATGCCCTGGCCGCGCTGTGCGGGCGGCCTGGGCAGGCTCGGCGCGCTCTGCGCGCCCTGCACCTTCAGTCGCCCGGTACTCGGTGTGCTCATACGCCTCTACCGTCCCCTCGACCGGTGTGTGGAAGCATGGTGCCACCCCAAGTGGCTGCTATGTGAATGAGTGCCCCCGAACGGCCGTAGATGGGGCCTTAAGGATCAATAATGGACCCGCTGCGGGGGCCGGGTGGACGCCGGGCATGATGGTGGGCATGCGAGCGGTGGTTCAGCGGGTGGACGGTGCCAGTGTCGTCGTGGACGGCGAGACGGTGGGCGCGATCGAGGGCGAGGGACTGTGCGTGCTGGTGGGGGTGACCCACGAGGACACGAAGGAGAAGGCGGCCCAACTCGCCCGGAAACTCTGGTCCGTTCGCATGCTGGCGGACGAGAAGTCGTGCAGTGACGTGGACGCGCCGCTGCTCGTCGTCAGCCAGTTCACGCTGTACGGGGACGCGCGCAAGGGGCGGCGGCCGACCTGGAACGCGGCGGCGCCCGGCGAGGTCGCCGAGCCGCTCGTGGAGGAGGTCGTCGCGCAGCTGCGCTCGCTCGGGGCGACCGTGGCGACCGGCCGGTTCGGAGCGCAGATGCGGGTTTCGCTGACCAACGACGGACCGTTCACCGTCCTGCTGGAGATGTGAGCCGGCCCCTCCCCTGCGGTCCTACGGCTCGACGATCACTTCCTGTGCCGCCGCCGTCCCCCCCGCGACCAGCCGGGCGTCGGCGGGGACGTTGCGCTTGACCAACGCCAGGGCCACCGGGCCGAGTTCGAAGTGGCGTACGGACGTCGTCACGAAGCCGATCTTCCGGCCGTCCTCGCCCTCGTCGGCGACGCGGATCTCGGTGCCGGGCGGCGGCAGGTGCACCTCGCTGCCGTCGAGGTGCAGGAAGACCAGGCGGCGCGGCGGCTTGCCCAGGTTCTGCACCCGGGCGACGGTCTCCTGGCCCCGGTAGCAGCCCTTCTGCAGGTGCACGGCGGTGCCGATCCAGCCCAGCTCGTGCGGGATGGTGCGGTGGTCGGTCTCGAAGCCGAGCCGGGGCCGGTGGTGCTCGACGCGCAGCGCCTCGTGGGCGAGGAGCCCGGCGGGCGGGCCCGCCTTCGCGGCGAAGGACTCCAGCTCCGCCCGGGGCAGGAAGAGGTCGCGGCCGTACGCCGTCTCGCGGACGACGACCCCGTCGGGGACCTCCGTGATGGAACCGGCCGGGAGGTGGACGACCGCGAAGTCGGCGGTGCGGTCGGCGACCTCGACCCGGTAGAAGAACTTCATCGACTCCAGGTAGGCGATCAGCGCCTCCTGGGTGCCGGGCTCGACGTGGGCCCAGACCGTGGTGCCGTCGTCGACCAGGTAGAGCGCGTGCTCGATGTGGCCGTGCGCGGAGAGGATCAGGGCCTCGGTGGCCTCGCCGGTGGGCAGCTCGCTGACGTGCTGGGTGAGCAGCAGGTGCAGCCAGCTCAGCCGGTCCTCGCCGGTGACCGCGACGACGCCCCGGTGGGACAGGTCGACGAAGCCGGCGCCGTCGGCGAGGGCGCGCTGCTCGCGGAACAGGTCGCCGTAGTGGGCGGCGACGCCTTCGTCCACGCCCTCGGCGGGCACCGCTCCGGGCAGGGACAGCAGGGGGCTCTTCATACGACTAAGCCTACGACTCGGTAATTGAAGTGCGGACGGTCGCGGTCCCGGCCGTCCGCTGCACGCAGTCCTGGCAGCGCCCGAAGATCGCGAAGTGCTTCATGTCCGTCTCGAAGCCGAATTCCCGCCGCAGCTTGGCGGTGAACTCGGCGGCCACGGCCACGTCCGCCTCGATCACGTTCTCGCAGTCGCGGCAGACCAGGTGGATGTGGTGGTGCCGGTCGGCGAGGTGGTACGTCGGCGCCCCGTGCCCGAGGTGGGCATGGCTGACCAGACCCAGCTCCTCCAGGAGCTCCAGGGTCCGGTAGACCGTGGAGATGTTGACCCCCGACGCGGTCTTCCGCACCTCGCCGAGGATGTCGTCGGGGGTCGCGTGCTCAAGGGTGTCCACGGCTTCGAGCACGAGTTGCCGCTGCGGCGTCAGCCGGTAGCCGCGCTGCCTGAGGTCGCTCTTCCAGTCGGTGCTCACCACACCGAAAGTCTAGAACTACTTCCGAATTCCAGGACTACTTGAAGAACGCGATGCCGTCGTCCGGCATGTCGTCGGGGAGGGCCTTGGCCCAGCGCTCGACGTCCTCCGGGGTGACGACCTTCTTCAGGTGGGCCGACATGTAGGGGCGGAGTTCGACCTCGGGGGTCTGCTTCTCGCCGACCCACATCAGGTCGCTCTTGACGTAGCCGTACAGGCGCTTGCCGCCGGAGTAGGGCGCGGAGGCCGCGGTGCGGGCCACGGCGTCCGTCACGAGGTCGATCTGCGGCTTCTTGTCGGCCATCTCGCCGTACCAGATCTCGATCACGCCGTCGTCGCGGGTCATCGTGACCTCGACCCGGCGGTCCGCGTCGATGCGCCAGAAGCCGTGCTCCGTCTCCAGCGGGCGGACCTTGTTCCCGTCGTTGTCCAGCACCCAGGTCTGGGAGTGGTACTCCAGGAAGTCCCGGCCGTCGTGGCCGAAGGTGACCTCCTGGCCGAAGTTGCACTTCTCCGAGCCCGGGAAGTCGTGGACGCCCGCGCCGGCCCAGCTGCCCAGCAGGAAGGCGAGCGGGACCAGGTCCTTGTGCAGGTCGGACGGAATCTCGATCATGGCGGCGGTTTCCTAGACGGGTTCCTGGACGGGGTGGTTCAGCGCTGGCCCTGGTACAGCTTCTTCACGGTCAGTCCGGCGAAGGCGATGACGCCGACGCAGACCAGGACCAGCAGGGTTTCGAAGAAGATCTCCACGGGTGCTCCTTGAGCGAGGGTGGGCGTACACAGAGCCGGGGCCCAGCTTACGCGGCCGGGCCCCGGGGCTCTTGGCGAGGTCAGCTCAGCAGCTCGCCCTGGAGGGTGACGGTCTGCTCGAAGGGAACGGCGAGCGCGCTGTGCCTGCGGGACTGGACGACCAGGGCGACGGTGTCGCCCGCGGCGAGGTACGCCTCCCGCACCTCCTCGGCGCCGTACGGCTTGCTCTCGCGGATCGGAGCGGTGTGCACGCGGTCGAGGTGGGCGGCCACCGGGAAGCCCAGGTCCCGCTCGTACGCGTCGCCGCCCCGCACCGGGTACTTCGGTGTCTCGTACCCCGTGAAGTCGTTGCTGAGCATGTGCTCGGCGATCGACGCGGTGTCGAACTGGAGCAGGTAGACGCGGGTGTGGGTGCCGTCGGGGGTGGTCCAGCCGCGGGCCGCGATGTGCCGCAGGCCGTTGTCGACGAGCTTCTGGCCGACCTCCGTGCGGTCCGCCGCGTGCGCGAACTCCTGGAGGAACGTCTTCGTCGGCAGCCAGCCGTCGGTCCCCTTGAGCGCCTGGTCCACGGTGGCGCCCCGCGGCGCGGGCAGCACGAGTTTCCGC
This sequence comes from Streptomyces sp. NPDC021562, assembly GCF_040640875.1. Classification (NCBI taxonomy): domain Bacteria; kingdom Bacillati; phylum Actinomycetota; class Actinomycetes; order Kitasatosporales; family Streptomycetaceae; genus Streptomyces; species Streptomyces sp. NPDC021562. The sequence goes on along the minus strand of NZ_JBFACN010000040.1, from coordinate 15,254 downwards.
AGGTCGGCGTAGTGGGCGCCGGCCTTGTTGCGGGCGTCGTCGTTCGGCCCGGGGCTGCCGGCCGGCAGCGGCGGCTTCACCAGCGTGGGGTAGTCCCAGCGGCCGTCGGAGTGGGTGGCGAGACCGGGTACGTCGGTCCGGTCCAGCAGGGTCACGCCGTACGCCGTCCCGGACCCGGCGACCGCGAAGACGGCGACCGCGGCGGCCCAGCGCAGCGCGGCCCGCAGCCGCCGCCGGTCCTTCTTCGGGGGCTCGGGCGCCACCGTGGGCATCGGCGGCACCTGGGGCACCAGGGGCACCGGGGTCTCCTCGGCCGCCGGTGCGGCCTGCGCGGCCTGCGCCGGCTCGTTGACGGTCATACCGACGCTCCCGGGTCCTTGATGCGGTCGAGCTGGGCACGGAGCATGTCCGCGGCGCTCCCCTTGTTCAGCGGCTTGGCCGCGGTGGCCGTGGCGCTGACCAGGACGTCGCCCACGTAGCCGGAGCAGAACATCAGGTCGAGCGACTCCGTCGAGCCGGACGCCACCAGGTAGCACGCGGTCGACTTTTCGTACCCCTTGATCACGGGGCCCTTGCGCAGCACCTTCAGCGCGCCGAGGTACCCGTTCTGCTGCTGCGCCAGGGAGCGGGCCGTGCCGCGGCTGCCCAGCTCCGCCAGCACGATCCGCATGGTGTACGTGTTGGCGTACGGCACCTCCGCGTTCACGTAGCTGCGCATCGCCATGCCCTTGACCGGGTTCCGGTCGAACTGCCGCTGCATGGCCCGCTGCTGGGTGCGCGGCAGGTCCTTGATCGACTCCGCGCGCAGCAGGTCCGCGTCCCGGCCGGACAGCGCGGCGTCCGACCCGAACCGGGTCATGTCCGGGCCGATCGCGTACGAGTCGCCGTACGGCAGCAGCATCCCGTGCAGCCCGCCGCCCGCGGCCGGCTTGGTCTGCTTGGGGTCCTTCGGCAGGCTCCAGGCGGGGGCGCCGGGGTCGCGGTCCGCGTCGCGGACGGTGACGACGGTGTACGCGGCCCCCGCGAGAACGGCCGCCGCCAGCACGCCTACCCCGGCGAAAGCGGCGACACGGCGCCGGTCACGGGGTGTGCCGACGGCCTCGGGGAATTCCGGGCTCTCGCTCACAGCTGCTCCATCTGCCGCTTCGCCAGATCCATGACCTTCGCCTTCGGGATCGGCTTCGTGTCGTAGATCCAGATCTCCATGGCGATGTCCCCGCGCCACGCGTGCGCCTCCGCCGAGTACACGCCCACGCCGTAGGTCGTGTCGGGCTTGTGGTGGACGTACGCCATGCCGTCGCCGGTGCCGGGTATCGGCCAGGCGTCGGTGGTGTGGTCGTCCGGCGGCTGGGCGTTGTCGTTCCCGGCGCCCGCGTCGTCGGCGGCCTGCGTGCCGCGCTCCGTCTCCCGGTACTGGACCAGCCGGATCTCCGCGGTGTACGTGCTGCCCTCACGCCAGTCGACGACGGCCACCCGACGGAGCTCGTCCTCCCTGGCCAGCCTGCGGAACGCGTTGTCCGGGCTCTGGAACTCCTCCGCGTACGCGGCCAGGTCCATCCACCCGTCGTTGGCCACCTCGATCAGCGGCTTGCGGGCCCCGGCGGGCTTGCGCAGCAGGAGCTTGCGCAGATCTCCGTCGGTCTTCACCTTCCGGTCCTGGGCGGCCGACAACGGCTCCGGACCGGCGCCCTCGGCCTGCGCGAGGGACGGCTGGGAGAGCGACGGCAGGGCGGTGGGCGCGCGGTCGGCCTGGACGAGGTAGCCGACGCAGCCGCCCGCGACGACGCCCAGCACGGCGGCACCGGCGATCAGGGCGGGGGTGCGGCGCCGTCTTCGGGTCGCGGGCGGTGCCTCAGGTGGTGCTTCTGGTGTCTCCAAGGGGTCCCCCTGTGCGAACGGAGGCGCGGATTCCTTGATCCGCGCTGCACAGGAGACTCATGGCCGGATCACTGAGTTGTACAGCGATCGGTCACGATCAGGACACCGGCGCGAGCGGGATGATCGCCACAGCTACCACCAGCAGGCCTACGTTCAGGCCGAGTTGTCGGTCCCCCATCCGCAAGTGAACTCTGATCGCGCCCAGTTGGAGGAGGACGAACCCGGTCGCGGCGACCGCGGCCAGCCAGGGGGCGATCCCGGTCAGGGGCGGCAGGACCAGGCCGAGCGCGCCGAGCACCTCGACCGCGCCGATCGCCCGCACGGCCGCCATCGGCAGGTCGTCCACCCACGCCATCATCGGCCGCAGCGCCTCCCGGCTCCGCACCGTCTTCAGGCCGCCCCCGTAGAGGTAGAAGAGGGCGAGGGGACCGGCCAGGATCCCGTACGCGGCCTTCATGAGGTCACGGGCTCGGTGGCGTAGCGGCTCATCACCTCGGCGTGCGCCTGCCCGGTCGGCGGCGTACCGGCCGCGAACATGTCCCGCAGGTCCCGGAAGTACTGCACGTACAGGTCGGGCGTGAACGTGGTGAGCATGACGGCGGGTGCGTCGGTGACGTTGGCGAAGGTGTGCGGGGCGCCGGGCGGGACCATGACGAGCGTGCCGGCCGGGGCGTCGTACTCGTCTTCCCCGACCGTGAAGCGCACCGAGCCGGAGACGACGTAGAAGCCCTCGTCGTGCTGCGCGTGGCGGTGCTGCGGCGGTCCCGGGGTGTGCGGTGGGAGCACGGACTCGGCGAGACCGAGGCGGTGGCCGGTGGTGCGGCCGTCCTCCAGGATCCGCATACGGATGGCGCCGAGGGCCAGCACCTCGCCGTCGGCGGGGCCTACTACGGATACCGCGGGGGTGGCAGGGGGGACGTTGTCGTGAGTCGTCATGCCTCGATTCGACGGCCGGGGTGGTGCGGCTGTCCAGGACCTGTTCCGCCTCCTCGATACCCGATCGGTATCGTGGCCGCATGGAGCTACGGACGCTGCGCTATTTCGTGGCCGTCGCCGAGGAACTCCACTTCGGCCGGGCCGCCGCGCGGCTCCACATGAGCCAGCCCCCGCTGAGCCGTGCGATCAGGGCACTGGAGGCAGAGACCGGGGCCGTGCTCCTCGAACGCTCGTCGGCCGGTGTCGCCCTCACCCCCGTCGGGGCGGTCCTCCTCACCGAGGCGCGGGCCCTGCTCGACCGGGCCGAGACACTGCGGGTCCGCGTCGCCGCGGCGGCCGGGACCGCCGTCCTCACGGTCGGGCTGCTCGGCGACAGCACGGACCCGGGCGTGGCCCGGCTGGCCCGCGCCTTCCGCGACCGCCACCCGGGCGTCGAGATCCGCATCCGCGAGACCGACCTCACGGATCCCACCTGCGGGCTGCACGCGGGCGCCGTGGACATCGCCCTGACCCGGGCGCCCTTCGACGAAACCGGGCTGACAGTACGGGAGTTGCGGGCCGACCCGGTGGGTGCGCTGCTGCGCGCCGACGATCCGGCGGCCCACCGGGAGAGCCTGCGGCTCGCCGACCTGGCCGGCCGGCGGTGGTTCCGGTTCCCGGACGGCACGGACCGGCGCTGGCAGTCGTACTGGAACGGCGGGACGGTCCGGGAGGGGCCGGTGGTACGGGCCGTGCAGGAGTGCAGGCAGGCGGTGCTGTGGAACGGCACGGTCGGCATGACCCTGGCCGACCACGACCCCGGCGACGGGCTCGTGGTGGTGCCGGTGCGCGACATGGCGCCCAGCCGGGTGGTGCTCGCGTGGCGCGCGGGCGACGGGAATCCGCTGCTGCGGTCGTTCACGCAGGTGGCGGCAGCCGCCTACCGCCCCTGCTTGACCCCGTCCACGAAGGCGGCCCAGGCGGGCGCCGCGAAGAGAAGGGTCCCGTAGGAGGGGGCTTTGCTGTCCCGGACGGGGATGTGGGCGGGGATGCCTACGGCGACTTCGAGGCATTCGCCGCCGTCGGTGTTGCTGTAACTGCTCTTGCGCCACGAGATGTTGCTCAGGTCGATGACTCGCACGGCACTTCCTCCAACATCCGCAAGATGAACGTGCGTGACGTGGCAGGGTTAAGCGCCAGGTCACGTACGGCATCATAAGTGCGGTGCAGGCGCTCAACCCGGCTTGTTTCTTCGACCAGTTCACCCCATACGTCGTTTTCAGCGTAGGCCACGGTGCGGGCGTCCGACAGCCGGAGGAACATCACGTTGGTGTTCACCAGGCCGTGAAGTCCGCTGCCGAACGGCAGCACATGAAGCGTGATGTTCGGGCGCTCCGAGGCTTTCACGAGGTGCTCTAACTGGATGCGCCATTCCCGGGTATCACGCAGCGAATTGCGCAGTACCGCTTCGAAAAGGATGACGCGGAACGGCGGCGCGTCCTCCTCGTCCAGCATCTTCTGGCGCCCGATACGTGCCTCGACCTGTTGTTCCAGCTCGTCGCCCTTGAGGCCACCGGCCGCGAGCGCTTCCCGCACATACCCGGGCGCCTGGAGCAGCCCCGGCGGCATGGTCACCGAGTAATGCCACAAGCTCGTCGCCTCGGCCTCCAGCGTCATGTAGCGCCGGTACCGCTCCTTGAACTGCGACGGGTCGGCGACCGCCAGCTCCCACAAGGCCAGCAGCAACCCCGGCGTCCCGTAGTACTGGTCCAGCGCCTCCACCACCTCCGGGCTCCCCAGGCTCCGCCCGCTCTCCATCTTCCCGAAGTTGGACGCGTCCCAGCCCAACTCCCCGGCAAGCTCCCGCAGGCTCACCCCCCGTTCCGCCCGCAACAGCCGCAGTTCCTCCGCGAACCGTTGCCGGGGCTCCTGGCTTCGGCCCGTCACCACCCGCCTCTGCGGCATCGCAGTCCCTCCCGCGCCCAATGGAATTTGTGGAATGAGCGCCGCCAGACGGGGAACAACCGCACCTCGTCGGCGTGCCTACCCCGCTCCCGGGCCATGCTCGTAGCAGCCTCGACACGCAGAGTAGTCCAACTCTCGCATTTCGTATAGATGTTGGACGAAAGGAGCAAATGCCATGGAGCCCGGAACCCTGTTCTACGACACCGCCACCGACCAGGTCGGCGAGTATCGGGACCGCTCGGGGCCGTACGCGATGCTGCGGCCCGTCGGCGGTGGCAGGGAGTGGGAGGCGGATCCCGCGACGCTGCGGCCCGCCACCGACAGAGAGCGGATCAGCGCCGGCGTACGCGCGGCGAACGACCGTACCCGGTCCGTACCACCGGACCCGGTGGACCTCAGCCGGCCGCCCCGGCCGGTACCCGGCTGCGCCGCGTGCGCGGAGCTGGGTGACCGGCGGGAGGCCGCGCTGGCCGGGTACGACCACAGCGCGGCCGTCGACGCGAACGTGCTGCTGCGCCAGCACCAGCGCGCGGAGCACCGGCCGTGAGGCGTGCGGAGGACGTCAGTGCGTCGGCTCCACCGTCAGGTCACCGTTGGTCGTCGACAGGTCCAGGCGGTACCGGCCCGACGGGTCGTTCCTGAGCCCCACCTTCTGGTCGCCGTGGGAGTCGGCCGCCGAGATCCGGTAGTCGGCGGGCGGCGCGGTGACCGTGAGGCTGCCGCTGGTCGTGCGGGCCGTGATGTTCTGCGGGGTGGCCGTCCGGATCGTCACCTCGCCGTTCGTCGTCTCGGCGTCGACGTCACCGCCTGTGGCGCCCCTGACCTGCACATCGCCGTTGGAGGTGCGCAGCTTCACCGGCCCCTTCGCCCCGTCCACGGCGATCTCGCCGTTGTCGGTGTGCACGTCGACCGGGCCGACGCCGGTCAGTGTGACGTCGCCGTCGGAGGTGCCTCCGGCGACCGGGAGACGCACGGGCACCTTGACGACGTAGTCGACGCCGCAGTGCCGGCCGCAGCCGGAGAGCGTCAGGACGCCGTGGTCGACGCTGAACGAGGTGCCGGTCGGCTTGTCCCCGCGGTAGTCGACCTTGCGGTGCACGGAGGCCGTCGAGACGTCCGCCGAGGCCTCCACCCGTATCCCGCCGTTGCCGCTGTCGAGACGGATCGAGGTGATCTTCTGGGGCACCTTGGCGTCGTCCTCGAAGGTCTTCTGGTCGACGAAGGAGCAGGCGGAGAGCCCGCCGAGGGTGAGAGCGGTCAGAGCCGCCGAGGCCAGGACGCGGTTCGGTAAGAGACGCATGGAGGGGACTCTACGCAGCCGCGTCGCCGCCCACGATGGGGAAAACCCCCCGATCCCGGCCCCCGATTAAGCTGCTCGCATGGCCAAGAAGCTCCTGATCAAGGTGACGGCCGGGGTGGACGCCCCGGAGCGGTGTTCGCAGGCGTTCACGGTGGCGGCGGTGGCCGTGGCCAGCGGCGTCGAGGTGTCGATGTGGCTGACCGGGGAGTCCGCGTGGTTCGCGCTGCCGGGGCGGGCGGCCGAGTTCGAGCTGCCGCACGCCGCGCCGCTGCCGGACCTGCTCGACTCGATCCTGGCGGGCGGCACGCTCACGCTGTGCACGCAGTGCGCGGCCCGCCGGGACATCACGGAGAAGGACGTGATCGGGGGCGTGCGGATCGCGGGCGCGCAGGTGTTCGTGCAGGAGGCGATGGCCGAGGGCACGCAGGCGCTCGTCTACTAGGGGGCGCGCCGGGGGGCTAGGAACGGGGGCCGCCCGCGTCGTCGTAGCGCTGCCGGGCCTCATCGACGTGGGCGAGGTGGGTGCCGGCCCAGTCGGCGAGGTGGGCGAAGAGCGGGGCGAGGCTGGCGCCGAGTTCGCTGATCTCGTACTCGACGCGGGGCGGCACCTCGGGGTGGTAGGTGCGCACGACCATGCCGTCCCGCTCCAGCTGGCGCAGGCGCTGGGTGAGCACCTTCGGGGTGATGCCCTTGATGCGCCGTTCCAGCTCCACGAACCGCTGGCGGCCGAAGGCGTGCAGCGACCAGAGGATCGGTGTGGTCCAGCGGCTGAACACGATGTCCACGACCGGGGAGATCGGGCAGGCCAGCTCCGGATCGGTCTCCATCGGCCGGTGCACCCCTCTGAGGTAGTCACTTTCTTCTAGGTACCTACTATATCGACGCTGTTAGCGTCCCCGTCATCGCTGAAGACACCGGAACGGAACGGGAGTTGAGCATGATCGTGGTGACGGGTGCGACCGGGAACGTCGGGCGGTCGCTGGTGCGGGCCCTGGCGGAGGCCGGGGAGCGGGTGACGGCGGTGTCGCGGGGCGCGGCCCCGGTGGAGCTGCCGGACGGGGTCGGGCACCTGCGCGGCGATCTGGGCGAGCCCGACTCCCTGCGGGCCGCCTTCGAGGGCGCCGAGGCGCTGTTCCTGCACGACGGCGGGACGGGCGGGCACGGGCTCGACGCGCGGGCCGTGCTGGACCGGGCGCGGCGGGCCGGGGTGCGGCGGGTGGTGCTGCTCTCCTCGCAGGGCGTGGTGACGAGGCCGGACTCGCCCTCGCACGGCGGGGTGATGCGGGCGGTCGAGGAGGCGGTGCGCGCCTCGGAGCTGGACTGGACGATCCTGCGCCCCGGCGGCTTCGCCTCCAACGCCTACGCCTGGGCGGAGTCGGTGCGCGCCGAGCGGACCGTGGCCGCGCCGTTCGGGGACGTCGGGCTCCCCGTCGTCGATCCGGCGGACGTCGGGGAGGTGGCCGCCGTGGCCCTGCGCAAGGACGAGCACACGGGCAGGGTCTACGAACTGAACGGTCCCGCGGTCATCACGCCCCGGCAGCAGGCGGCGGCGATCGGGGCGGTCCTCGGGGAGCCGGTGCGGTTCGTGGAGCTGAGCCGGGCGGAGGCGCGGGCGCGGATGGCCGCGTTCATGCCGGAGCCGGTGGTGGAGACGACGCTGGCGGTGCTCGGCGAGCCCACCGAGGCCGAGCTCCGGCTCAGCCCGGACGTGGCGGCGGTGCTGGGCCGCCCGCCCAGGACCTTCGCGGAGTGGGCCCGGCGCAACGCGGCGGCGTTCCGTTAGGGGTCGGGACGCCTCAGGGGCGAGGGCGTTTCTTGCCGTCCAGTTCGTCCCACCACTCGTCGGACTGGGGATCCCCGGAGGGGTCGTCCCACCAGCGGTCGTCGGGGCCGCGACGGTTCGCGACCATCGCGGCGACCGGCGGGATGACCATGGCCACCAGGCACATCCCCACCGCGGCCGGGACGGACCAGATGCGCACGACTCCCCACGCCAGGACGAAGAGCCCGATGCAGATCCCCATCATGACGAAGTAGGTACGACGCCGACGAGCGAGCATGACTCCAGAGTAGGTCCGGTGCCCCGACACGGCGCAGGGGCCGTGTCCCCGGGCCGGAACGCCCCGGAGACACGGCCCCTGGCCGTGGTGCTGCTCTCAGACCGCGATCGCGACCTCGGCGAGGCCGCCCTGCTGGGCGACGACCGTGCGGTCGGCGGTACCGCCGGGGACGAGGGCGCGGACGGTCCAGGTGCCCTCCGCCGCGTAGAAGCGGAACTGTCCGGTGGCGGAGGTCGGGACCTCCGCGGTGAACTCGCCGGTCGAGTCCAGGAGGCGGACGTAGCCCACCACCGGCTCGCCGTCGCGGGTCACCTGACCCTGGATCGTGGTCTCACCGGGCTTGATCGTCGAGGGGTCCGGGCCGCCGGCCTTCGCTCCACACATGCGTTACTCCTGTCGAGGTCTTGAAAGGTCGGTCTGAGGGGGCTTACGGGGGCCGCGCGGCCTTACTTGTTGGCGCCGAGCTCGATCGGGACGCCGACGAGGCTGCCGTACTCGGTCCAGGAGCCGTCGTAGTTCTTGACGTTCTCGACACCGAGCAGCTCGTGCAGGACGAACCAGGTCAGGGCCGAGCGCTCACCGATACGGCAGTAGGCGATGGTGTCCTTGGCGAGGTCCACCTGCTCCGCGGCGTAGAGCTCCTTGAGCTCGTCGTCCGACTTGAAGGTGCCGTCGTCGTTGGCGTTCTTCGACCACGGGATGTTGCGGGCGGTCGGGACGTGGCCCGGACGCTGCGACTGCTCCTGCGGCAGGTGGGCCGGGGCGAGCAGCTTGCCGGAGAACTCGTCGGGGGACCGCACGTCGACGAGGTTCTGCGAGCCGATGGCCGCCACGACGTCGTCGCGGAAGGCGCGGATCGCGGTGTTCTGCGGCTTGGCCTTGTAGGTGGTCTCGGTGCGCTCCGGGACCTCCTCGACCAGCTCGCGGGCGTCCAGCTCCCACTTCTTGCGGCCGCCGTCGAGGAGCTTGACGTTCTCGTGGCCGTACAGCTTGAAGTACCAGTAGGCGTAGGACGCGAACCAGTTGTTGTTGCCGCCGTACAGGATCACCAGCGTGTCGTTGGCGATGCCCTTCGCCGACAGGAGCTTCTCGAAGCCCTCCTGGTCGATGAAGTCGCGGCGGACCGGGTCCTGCAGGTCCTTGGTCCAGTCGATGCGGATCGCGTTCCTGATGTGGTTCTTCTCGTAGGCGGAGGTGTCCTCGTCCACCTCCACGATCGCGATGTTCGGGTCGTCGAGGTTGGCCTCGACCCAGTCGGCGTCGACCAGGACGTCGCTGCGGCTCATGCTCTTCTCTCCTCCGGGGCAGGTGCGGCGGGGCGGTGCGCGTGCGGGGGGTGCGCGGCGGGGCGCACGGATGCCCTGAGCGTGGGCAGGGCGGGGATGCGGAAGCCGGTGCTTCCGCTCAGAAAGTGCGACAGAGCATGGCGGCGACGCGGCACAGGTCGACTGCCCGCCGCTTCGTGAGGTCCGCCTGTCGCTTCATAAGGCTCGATCGTAGGGACGGATAACCGGGCATGTCACCGGCATGTCGCATGGTGAGACACGATCGTCCGAATTGCGGAACACCGGGGCCGTTCGGGTGGCCGTGGCGGCCGGCGGGACGTCCGCGTCCGGCACCGCATCTGCGGTGCGGACGTGACCGTCTCGCCTGATGGACACGGTGGTCCCTCGGCCGTGGGCAACCGCCGTGGCGCTTCCTACCCGGCCAGCCGGACGTTCGAACCCCGCACCGCGATCTTCACACCGTCCGCCACGGCCTCCACCTTGTCCAGCCGGACGCCGCCGGGGAGCTGGTCGATCGCCTGCTGGAAGTCGGAGGCCTGCCGGAAGCGGTTCTCCACGAGGGTGACCCCGGCGAGCTTCGGCAGACCGTCGGCGTGCACCTGTACGGAGTTGTCCTTGACGGTGACCGTGCTGAGGACGGGGACCTTCTGGTGGGCCTTGATGCCGGGGACGGTGATGTCGAGGGTGACCTTGATCTTGCCGTTGCCGCCGTCGCCGAGACCGACGACCCGGCCGGTGAAACCGAGGCCCAGGTCGGTGGGCTGGGTGTCCACGTTCTTCAGCAGCTCGCTGTACGGGACGAGGGCGCTGCCGGTGGCGGTGCGGGCGGTGGCAGAGCTGTAGTCGCCGGTGAAGGTGACGTCCTTCATGTCGGCGTTCAGGTCCTCGATGCGGATGGTCTTGCCGGCGGTGCCGGTGGTGGCGTCGTAGTCCTTGATACCGACCACCACGTCGTCCAGGGTGCCGTCGGCCACCTGGGTGAGGAAGGGGAAGCCCTTGATGGAGACGTCGGGGTCGGTGGTCAGGTTCTCCGTCGTCCTCAGCTTGCCGGCGGCCTCGTTTTCGGCGAAGTGCACGGCGACGCGGTCGACGACCACGAAGAGGATGCCGATGACCACGACGACGATCAGGAGTATTCGCAGGGCGCGCATGTGGTGGGGTCCCCAGGGTCGACGGATCCGACGGTTTCCTTCCGGCTGCCCACGCTAGCCGTGCGGGAACGGGGGGACGGGGAATTATCGAACACGGACGCGTCGTGTTTCGGCTGCGGGTGTGTGGGGGTTGCTCGCGCAGTTCCCCGCGCCCCTGAAAGCAGGGCGTCGCTGTGAGCGCCCCTTCAGGGGCGCGGGGAACTGCGCGACCAGCCCCCGCCGGGCCGCAGCCGACGAACCGCCGCCGATGTCAGTGCAGGATCCAGATCACCGGGGCCGCCGCTGCCAGGGGCAGGGCCACGCCCGCGGTGAAGTGGACGAACCTCGACGGGTAGTCGTAGCTCGCCACCCGGTGGCCCACGAGCGCGCACACCCCGGCCGCCACCCCGATCAGCGCCCCGCGCGTCCCCACGCCCGTCATCCCGCCCGCCGCGATCCCCGCCCCGGTCGCCGCCAGCAGCGCGACCACCAACGACGCCGGGGTGGGCAGCGGCAGCGCTCTCGCGAGGACCGCCACGGCCACCGCCGCCGCGCCCACCGTCACCGCGTCGGTGTCCGCACCGAGGTACCCGGTCGCGATGATCGCCAGCGCGGACGAGGCGACGGTGGCCATCAGGCCGTACATACGGGTGTCGGGGTCGGCGTGCGAGCGGAGCTGGAGGACCAGGGTGAGCAGGACCCACACGCCCAGGGGGCCCAGGATCGCCGCCGGCGCCTGGTCGCGGCCCGCGACGAGCACCGCCACGTCCGCCGTCACCCCGCCGAGGAAGGCCAGCGCGATGCCCTGCCGGGCGGGCCACATGCCGTTCAGCCGGAACCAGCCCGCGGCCGTCACCGCCTGGAGGGCCACCAGGGGGAGCACCAGCGCGTACGTGGAGGCCTGCGCCGTCACCGAGAGCAGCAGGCCGAGCAGGGCCGTGAGCAGCGCCGGCTGCATCCCCGGCTCGATGATCGGCGAGCGCCCCTCCAGCCGGGCCCGCTGCGCGTCGGTGATCCGCGCGTTGCCGGCGAGGGTGGCGGGACCGTACCCCTGGTCGGACCCAGCGGGCGCGGGGGCCGGGGCAGCGGCGTACGCCTGCTGAGGCTGTTGCTGAGGCTGCGGCTGTTCCGCGGGGTACGGCCGTTCGTACGACTGCGGCTGCAGGTACGCCGTCTCCGCGGCCGGCGGCGCGGGGGACACCGGCGGCACCGGGGCGTGCGTCTGGGTCTCCCAGGTCTGCCCCTGCCACTGCTGCGTGGCGTACTGCTGCTCGTCATACCCCCACTGCTGGGGCGTCGGCTGCTGCTGGGGCTGCTGGTACGGGTCGTAGCCCTCGTACGGCTGGTTGCTCATCGGTCTCGCTCACCCTCCTGCGAACGGCGGGAGCACCTCGACCGTGCCGCCCTCGGCCAGCCGTACCGTCTCATGCTCGCGCATGCCCACGGGGTCACCGTCGATGAGGAAGGAGCACCGTCGCAGGACGCGCGCGAGTTCCCCCGGGTGTCGCGTGCGCACCGCGTCCAGGGCCGCGGCGAGGGTGTCCGCGTCGTACGGCTCCTCGGCGACACCTGCGGCGGCCTTCGCGGCGGCCCAGTAGCGCACCGTGACCTTGGGCATCGGATTCCTTCGGATTCGGCTGTGTACAGGGTCAGGCTAGCCCGCCCGCGCGACCGCCCAGTCGCCGATCCTGGCCAGCAGGCGGTCGTCGGCGGCGTGTTCGGCGTGGCCCATGCCGGGCTCCAGCCACAGGTCGGCGGCGCCGTCCGCGGCCGCGGCCAGCATCTGCGGGTGGTCGACGGGGAAGTAGCCGTCGCTGTCGCCGTGCACGATCAGCAGGGGGGTGGGGGCGATCTTCGGCACCGCCTCCACCGGGGACAGCGGCACCGGGTCCCAGTCCCGGTGGTGGATGCGGGTGCGGAAGCCGTAGCGGCCGACCAGGCGGCCCTCGGGGCGGGTGACCAGCCAGTGCAGGCGGCGCATGGGGGCGGTGCCCCGGTAGTACCAGCGGGCCGGGGACGACACCGAGACCACCGCGTCCACTCCGCCGTACAGCGCCGCGTGCCGCAGCACCACCGAACCGCCCATGGAGAAGCCGACGGTCACCACGCGCGCGTGCCCGAAGCCGCGCGCCCAGGCCACCGCCGCGGCCAGGTCGAGGACCTCGCGGTCGCCGACGGTGGTGCGGCCGCCGGAGCGGCCGTGCCCCCGGAAGGAGAAGCTGACCACGGACCCGTGAGCGGCGAGCGCGGCCACCACCCGTCGTACGTGTGGCCGGTCCACGTCTCCCGTGAAACCGTGGGCCATGACGAACACCAGGTCACGGGAGGGTGGCCGCGAGCTGTCGTATACGAAGGAGGCGGGATCGTATACGGAATCGATCGCAATCCCGTCTTCGGTGTGCAGAAACGTCCGGATAGGGGTGCTTCTGCTTGTCTCGCAGTTCGGACGAACGGTGGAACTGTCCACATGACCTGCCGGACCGTTGCTCATGTGGGCTATTCTGCTGGCAGAGGACTCGGGCGACGCCGCCACCGGGTCCTTTTGTGCTTTCGGAAGCGCTGTATACGAAGCGGGAAACTCCAGGTGACCGCGGACGTACGGAGGTTCGGGAGCGCAGCGCAGTGTCATTGCACACAGTCCTCGCAGGGACCGAGGAGGAACCAGACAAATGAGTTCTCTGCTGCTCCTGACCAACGCCCTCCAGCCGTCGACGGAGGTGCTGCCGGCCCTCGGCCTGCTCCTGCACAACGTGCGGGTCGCCCCGGCCGAAGGCCCCGCCCTCGTCGACACCCCGGGCGCTGACGTCATCCTGATCGACGGCCGCCGCGACCTGCCGCAGGTGCGCAGCCTCTGCCAGCTCCTGCGGTCCACCGGCCCCGGCTGTCCGCTGGTCCTGGTCGTCACCGAGGGCGGCCTCGCCGCCGTCACCGCCGACTGGGGCATCGACGACGTGCTCCTCGACACCGCGGGCCCCGCCGAGGTCGAGGCGCGGCTGCGGCTCGCCATGGGCCGTCAGCAGATCGTCGCCGACGACTCCCCCATGGAGATCCGCAACGGCGACCTCTCGGTCGACGAGGCGACCTACAGCGCGAAGCTCAAGGGCCGGGTCCTCGACCTCACCTTCAAGGAGTTCGAGCTGCTCAAGTACCTGGCCCAGCACCCCGGCCGGGTGTTCACTCGTGCACAGCTGCTCCAGGAGGTCTGGGGGTACGACTACTTCGGCGGCACCCGGACCGTCGACGTGCACGTACGACGGCTGCGCGCCAAACTCGGCGTCGAGCACGAGTCCCTGATCGGCACCGTACGGAACGTCGGTTATCGATTCGTTACGCCTGAGAAGGGCGAGCGGAGCGGTGACGAGGCCAAGGCGCGGGAGGCGCGGGCCGAGCGCGCAAAGGCGGCGGATGCGGACGCATCGGCGGACCTGGGCGCGGTCGAGGTGCCCGCGGAGGCGTAGTCGCCGTCCGGGCGCGGCGTGCCGTCGCCCGGACGGGCATTGCTTCCGCAAGCGAAGCTCCGATACGCCCTGCCCAGCGGGGGTCCATCCGCGTAGACTCCGCGCGTGGCCAAGGTGACTCGGGATGATGTGGCGCGGCTGGCGGGGACCTCCACCGCCGTGGTCAGCTATGTCATCAACAACGGACCCCGGCCGGTCGCACCGGCCACGCGCGAGCGTGTCCTCGCCGCGATCAAGGAACTGGGGTACCGGCCCGACCGGGTCGCCCAGGCGATGGCCTCGCGGCGCACCGACCTCATAGGCCTGATCATCCCGGACGCCCGCCAGCCGTTCTTCGGCGAGATGGCGCACGCGGTCGAGCAGGCCGCGTCCGAGCGCGGAAAGATGGTGCTGGTCGGCAACACCGACTACGTCGCCGAGCGCGAGGTCCACTATCTGCGCGCGTTCCTCGGGATGCGGGTCTCCGGCCTCATCCTCGTCTCCCACGCCCTCAACGACCTGGCCGCCGCCGAGATCGACGCCTGGGACGCCCGGGTGGTGCTGCTGCACGAGCGGCCGGAGGCGATCGACGACGTGGCCGTGGTGACGGACGACCTCGGAGGCGCCCAGCTCGCGGTGCGGCACCTGCTGGAGCACGGGTACGAGTACGTGGCCTGCATGGGCGGTACGGCCGAGACCCCGGCCGTCGGCGACCCGGTCTCCGACCACGTCGAGGGCTGGAAGCGGGCGATGGCGGAGGCGGGGCTGGCCACGGAGGGGCGGTTGTTCGAGGCGCCGTACAACCGGTACGACGCGTACCGGGTGGCGCTGGACGTCCTCGCCGGGCCCGAGCGGCCGCCGGCGATCTTCTGCTCCACCGACGACCAGGCGCTCGGCGTGCTGCGGGCGGCGCGGGAGCTGCGGATCGACGTGCCCGGGGAGCTGGCGGTGGCCGGCTTCGACGACATCAAGGAGGCGGGGCTGGCGGACCCGCCGCTGACCACGATCGCCTCGGACCGGCCGGCGATGGCGCGTGCCGCGGTGGACCTGGTGCTGGACGACGGGTTGCGGGTGGCGGGGTCGCGGCGCGAGCGCCTGAAGACGTTCCCGTCCCGACTGGTGGTGCGCGGCTCCTGCGGCTGCGGGTAGTGCGCCGACTGCGGGTGCGTGGAGGCTGGTCGCGCAGTTCCCCGCGCCCCTGAAGGGGCGCCCACGCCGACGCCTGCTTTTAAGGGGCGCGGGGACACCGACGGACAGCACGGGCCCGCCGCACTCATCAAGGA
>NZ_JBFACN010000039.1:0-67370 GCF_040640875.1 Streptomyces sp. NPDC021562 | reverse complement strand
CATTCCCCCCCCGCCCCCCCCGCCGCCGGTAGGGGGGGGGGGCGACCACCCCCACCCCCCGGGGGGGGGGGGGGGCCACGGGCGCGGCGCCGGGGAGTCCCAGGACTCCCCGGCGCCGGGCCCGTACGCCGTCCTTCCGCTCGACGCGGGTTCCGTCGCTCACCTGGGGTCGCGTCGGTTCGACGGGGGTTGTCCACAGCCCCCGGCACACGCGCCCCCGTCGTCGTAGGCTGGACACCCCCCGGTCGCACCCCGCGCCGGGCCGTTCGCGTTGCCCGCCCCCGGACGAAAGCCGCCCTGAATGAGCCTGCACGGTCTGCTCGACGCCGTCGTCAAGGACCCCGCCCTCGCGGAAGCGATCAAGGCGGCCGGGGACGGCAACCGCATGCACGTCGACCTGGTCGGCCCCCCGGCGGCCCGCCCCTTCGCGGTCGCCGCCCTGGCCCGCGAGACCGGCCGCCCGGTGCTCGCGGTCACCGCCACCGGTCGCGAGGCCGAGGACCTGGCCGCCGCCCTGCGCACCCTGCTGCCCTCCGAGGGCGTCGTGGAGTACCCCTCCTGGGAGACGCTCCCGCACGAGCGGCTCAGCCCCCGCAGCGACACCGTCGGCCGCCGCCTCGCCGTCCTGCGCCGCCTCGCCCACCCCCGCCCCGACGACCCCGAGACCGGCCCGGTCTCCGTGGTCGTCGCACCCGTGCGGTCCGTGCTCCAGCCGCAGGTCAAGGGCCTCGGCGACCTGGAACCGGTAGCCCTGCGCACCGGGCAGAGCGCCGACCTGAACGAGGTCGTGGAAGCCCTCGCCGCGGCCGCCTACGCGCGCGTGGAGCTCGTCGAGAAGCGCGGCGAGTTCGCCGTGCGCGGCGGCATCCTGGACGTCTTCCCGCCCACCGAGGAACACCCGCTGCGCATCGAGTTCTGGGGCGACGACGTCGAGGAGATCCGCTACTTCAAGGTCGCCGACCAGCGCTCCCTAGAAGTCGCCGAGCACGGCCTGTGGGCGCCGCCCTGCCGCGAGCTGCTGCTCACCGAGGACGTCCGGGCACGCGCCCGTGCCCTCGCCGAGGAGCACCCGGAGCTCGGCGAACTGCTCAACAAGATCGCCGAGGGGATCGCGGTCGAGGGCATGGAGTCCCTCGCGCCGGTCCTGGTCGACGACATGGAGCTGCTGCTCGACGTGCTGCCCAAGGGCGCGATGGCCGTCGTGTGCGACCCGGAGCGGGTCCGCACCCGCGCCGCCGACCTGGTCGCCACCAGCCTGGAGTTCCTCCAGGCGTCCTGGGCGGCCACCGCGGGCGGCGGCGAGGCGCCCATCGACGTCGGCGCGGCCTCCCTGTGGTCCATCGCCGACGTCCGCGACCGCGCGCGCGAGCTGGACATGATGTGGTGGTCGGTGTCGCCGTTCGCCGCCGACGACGAGCTGTCCGCCGACACCCTCAAGCTCGGCATGCACGCCCCGGAGACCTACCGCGGCGACACCGCGAAGGCCCTCGCCGACACCAAGGGCTGGCTCGCCGACGGCTGGCGCACGGTGTTCGTCACCGAGGGCCACGGCCCCGCCTCCCGCACCGTCGAGGTGCTCGGCGGCGAGGGCATCGCGGCCCGCCTGGACGTCGACCTGGGCGAGGTGACCCCCTCGGTCGTGCACGTGTCCTGCGGCTCGATCGACTACGGGTTCGTCGACCCGGCGCTCAGACTCGCCGTCCTCACCGAGACCGACCTGTCCGGCCAGAAGGCGGCGGGCAAGGACGGCGCCCGGATGCCGGCCCGCCGCCGCAAGACCATCGACCCGCTCACCCTGGAGTCGGGCGACTACATCGTCCACGAGCAGCACGGCGTCGGCCGCTACATCGAGATGGTGCAGCGCACCGTCCAGGGCGCCACCCGCGAGTACCTGGTCGTCGAGTACGCGCCCGCCAAGCGCGGCCAGCCCGGCGACCGGCTGTACATCCCGACCGACCAGCTGGAGCAGATCACCAAGTACGTCGGCGGCGAGGCCCCCACCCTGCACCGCCTCGGCGGCGCGGACTGGACGAAGACCAAGGCGCGCGCCAAGAAGGCCGTCAAGGAGATCGCCGCCGACCTGATCAAGCTGTACAGCGCACGCATGGCCGCCCCCGGACACGCGTTCGGCGGGGACACGCCCTGGCAGCGCGAGCTGGAGGACGCGTTCCCGTACGCCGAGACCCCCGACCAGCTGACCACGATCGCCGAGGTCAAGGAGGACATGGAGAAGTCGGTCCCGATGGACCGCCTGATCTGCGGCGACGTCGGCTACGGCAAGACGGAGATCGCGGTGCGGGCCGCCTTCAAGGCCGTCCAGGACGGCAAGCAGGTCGCCGTCCTCGTGCCCACGACCCTGCTGGTGCAGCAGCACTTCGGGACGTTCTCCGAGCGGTACTCGCAGTTCCCGGTCAGCGTGAAGGCGCTCTCCCGCTTCCAGACCGACACCGAGGCGAAGGCCACCCTGGAGGGCCTCAGAGAGGGCGCGGTCGACGTCGTCATCGGCACCCACCGGCTGTTCTCCTCGGAGACCAAGTTCAAGGACCTCGGCCTGGTCATCGTCGACGAGGAGCAGCGCTTCGGCGTCGAGCACAAGGAGCAGCTGAAGAAGCTGCGCGCCAACGTCGACGTGCTGACGATGTCGGCCACCCCGATTCCCCGCACCCTGGAGATGGCGGTGACGGGCATCCGCGAGATGTCCACGATCACCACTCCCCCCGAGGAGCGGCACCCGGTGCTCACCTTCGTCGGGCCGTACGAGGAGAAGCAGATCGGCGCCGCCATCCGCCGCGAACTGCTGCGCGAGGGCCAGGTCTTCTACATCCACAACCGGGTGGAGTCCATCGACCGCGCGGCGGCCAGACTCCGCGACATCGTCCCCGAGGCGCGCATCGCGACCGCCCACGGCCAGATGTCGGAGTCGGCGCTCGAACAGGTCGTCGTCGACTTCTGGGAGAAGAAGTTCGACGTCCTCGTCTCCACCACGATCGTCGAGTCCGGCATCGACATCTCCAACGCCAACACCCTGATCGTGGAGCGCGGCGACACCTTCGGCCTGTCCCAGCTGCACCAGCTGCGCGGCCGGGTCGGCCGCGGCCGCGAGCGCGGGTACGCGTACTTCCTGTACCCGCCGGAGAAGCCGCTGACCGAGACCGCGCACGAGCGGCTCGCGACCATCGCCCAGCACACCGAGATGGGCGCCGGCATGTACGTGGCGATGAAGGACCTGGAGATCCGCGGCGCCGGAAACCTGCTCGGCGGCGAGCAGTCCGGGCACATCGCGGGCGTCGGCTTCGACCTGTACGTGCGCATGGTCGGCGAGGCCGTCGCGGACTACCGGCGGCAGCTGGAGACCGGGGAGATCGAGGAGGAGCAGCCGCTCGAGGTCAAGATCGAGCTGCCCGTCGACGCGCACGTCCCGCACGACTACGCGCCCGGCGAGCGGCTGCGCCTCCAGGCCTACCGGGCCATCGCCTCCGCCAACTCGGAGGAGGACATCCGGGCGGTCCGCGAGGAACTCACCGACCGCTACGGCAAGCTGCCCGAGCCGGTGGAGAACCTGCTGCTCGTCGCCGGGCTGCGGATGCTCGCGCGCGCCTGCGGGGTCGGCGAGATCGTCCTCCAGGGCACCAACATCCGTTTCGCGCCGGTGGAGTTGCGTGAGTCGCAGGAGCTGCGCCTCAAGCGGCTGTACCCGGGGACGGTCATCAAGCCGACGGTCCACCAGGTGCTGGTGCCGCGCCCGAAGACCGCGAAGGTGGGCGGCAAGCCGCTGGTCGGCCGGGAACTGCTGGGCTGGGTCGGGGAGTTCCTCGCGTCGGTGCTGGGGTCCTGAACCCGCGGGGGGCGGAGGGCGGGGGTGGGGGGCGTCTTCTCGCGCCGCCCCCCGCTTCGTGACCGCCCCGACTATCCGGGGGAGTTGCGGGCATCCGTCCTGGCGGAGAGCCGCCCGTGCGGAGGCGGCAGAGGGAGAACACGAGGGGGCGCACGTGACGCGGCTCAGGGGCGGGGCGGTCACCGCTGTCGTCGTGACCTGCACGGTGGCCGGCAGCATCCTGATCGCAGGGTGCAGGGACATCGCTCCGCCCGAGGGCGGTGGATCAGCCGGTTCCGCCGTCTCGACCACCGGTGACGGCCGAGCCGTGAACCCGCTGGACAACCCGGACGGCACCAAACCGGGGCTCGGGGCGATCACCTCCACCGCGGACAGGGCGAAGGCGCGGTCGCTGATCGAAAAGGTGGCGACGAAGGGGCGCGGGCCGAAGACGGGCTACGAGAGGGACAAGTTCGGCTACGCCTGGACGGACTCCGCCCCGGGTGGCATCCCCTTCGCCCACAACGGCTGTGACTCGCGGAACGACCTGCTGAAGCGCGACGGCGAGAAGGTCCGTTTCCGGGCCGGATCCGACTGCGTCGTCGCCTCCATGACGCTGCGCGATCCGTACACGGGCAAGACCATCCAGTGGACCAAGTCGCGCGCCACGACGGTGCAGATAGACCACGTCATGCCACTGTCGTACGACTGGCAGATGGGTGCCGCCCGATGGACGAAGGGCAAGCGGGAGGACATCGCCAACGACCCGCTCAACCTGATTCCCGTGGACGGCCCCACCAACGGCGCCAAGAGCGACGCGGGGCCCGCGACCTGGCTGCCCCCGAACAAGCGGATCCGCTGCTCCTACGCGGTGCGCTTCGCCCAGGTGTCGTTGAAGTACGACCTTCCGGTGACGACCGCGGACAAGCGGATGATGCTGACGCAGTGCGGCGGCTGACCGCCCCGACAGGGCCGGCCACCGCGGGCGGGCGCCGCGGGCGCCCGGATCACCGAGCCCCGCCGCGCGGCCCGGGGGCGGGGCGGCCCGCCTTCTCCCACGCGACGAAGGTGTGGGTGCGGGCGAAGACGAACGCCTTGACCGGATTGGCGGAGTACGTCCACGGCGCGCTGCCGACGTAGCCGCCGACCGCCCTGAACTGCTCCACCGCCTCCGCGTACCGCTCCGTCCGGAACAGGGCGTCCGCCAGCAGGTGCCGTACCGCCGGCAGCCGGTGGTGCCCGGCCGGCACCCGGTCCACGGCGTCCAGGGTGGCGTCCACGGCCGCGTGCACGAACGGTTGGTCGTACACGGACGCCTGCGGCTCGCGGGACGCGTGCTCCATCAGCGCCTCCAGACGCAGTACCGGCAGCAGGCTCCCCGCCGGCGCCGAGGCCGCGGCCTGTTCGGCGAACGCGTACATCAGCTCGTGCGAGCCCTGCCACTTGGCGCACCAGTACTGCAGGGCGCTCGCATGGGCGCCGAAGTGGTACGGGTCGCGCGCGGTGACCTCGGCCCACAGCGTCCGGAAGTCGTCGTTCGACCAGCCGAGCCCCCGCGCGACGGTGAGCTGCGCGACCCATGGGCTGGGGTCCTCGGGCGCCATCCAGGCGGCCTCCTGGCAGGCGGGCAGCGCCTCGGCGAGCAGCCGGTGGAAGCCCTCGAACTGCTCGGCGGTGGTGTGCTTGGCCGACTTCGCGCCGCGCACCTTGCCGGCGAGCACGACGAGCGCGTCGGCGTGCACCAGGGCGGCGGACGGGTCGCCCGGGTACTCGGTCCGCCACGCCTTGACCCAGGCGTCGTCCTCGGCGGCGGCGTGCACGAGGATGCCGAGCCGGTACCACCGCAGGTCCCAGTCCCGGCCCGCCGCGGCCAGGTAGCCGGCGGCCCGCCGCCAGTCGCCGGCGAGGGCGGCCGCGGCGACCGCGTCCGCCTCGGGATCCGGCCCCGCGCACCGGCTGTCGAGCTGAGCGGCCGGCACCAGCCCGTACGTGGCGGCGTCGATGGTGACCGGCGCCTTGGCCTTCGCCTCCGCCCGCATCGCCCGCGCCTTGCGGGCGTTGCGCGGGATGGTGACGGCCGCGTAGGCGAGGGCGCCGGTACCGGCGATGTCGATCAGGACGTTCATGACGGGTCTTTCGGGGTCGGGGCCGCCTGAGGGGGCGGTGGTGATGGCGGTCGAGGGGACCGGGGCAGGCGGAGAGGTGGCGGTCCGTCAGTACGGGAACTCCGTCAGTACGGGAGCTCCGTCAGTACGGGACCCGGGGTGGCGGCCAGGGCCGGGCGGCGGGCGGCGGTGCCGTGCCCCCGGCCGGGTGCCCGCTCCCGCCGGACAGCAGCAGGGCGCGCAGGGGCGCCGTGCCGACCGGCTCCGCGACCGCGTGGTCCAGCGCCTCCTCCAGCGCCTCGGTGAACCGTTCGGGCGCCGCCGTGCGCACCGCGGGCCCCGACCAGCACAGCTCCCACCGGCACACCCCCGTCTCCAGCGCGGCGAGCAGGGCCAGTCGGCGCAGGGCGGAACGGAAGGCCGTCCGGGCGAACTCGCGTGCCGCACGCCCACTGCTGAGGGCGGCCCGCTCCGACCGGGGCAGCAGGTCCGCGATGTCGTACAGCAGGCCGTGGTCGAGCAGGTCCATGAGGTGGCCGAGCCGTGCGGCCGCGGGCGCGGCCAGGACGCCCGGCCCGGTCACCCGGGCCATGGCCTCGCCCAGGGGGGCCGCGTCCCGGGTCCAGCTCTCGTGCCGGGCCCGGGCGGGCAGCTCGGCCCAGGGCACCCGCCGCCAGGAGAGCATCTCCTCGCCCAGCACCCGCTGTTCGAGCGCGGCGAGAAGACGCTCCGGCGCGCGGAGCAGCGCGAGTGCGGGGCGTCGTACGGACGCGGTGCCGAGCCCGTCGTCGGGCAGTGCCGACAGCACCGCGATGCGGTCGGCGGTGGGCGGATGGCTGTCGTAGGGGGACCGCTCCTCGTACGGGTCCTCGGAGGACGGTGTCCGTACCCACGATTCCAGGTCGGCGCGGCGGTCCTCGTCCGCGAGGAGGTGCCAGAGCCCGCCGTGGAACTGGCCCTCGGGCGGCAGCAGGCGTGCCGTACGGCCCATCAGGGCGTAGTCGCGCCGGTAGAGGTCGTCCACGGCTTCGAGAGCGGGCACGCGGCGCAGCGCGGCGACCATGGCGTCCCGCCCGGCGATCCTGGCGGCCAGGTCGTCGGCCGCGTACTCCTGCCGGCGGCTGACGGCCTCGGTCAGGCGCAGGCACAGCCCGGCGTACGCGGAGAAGACGACGGCGAGGTAGTGGTCCGGGCCCCGGGTGGGCTCCCGCTTCGGCTGCGGCGGCTTCCCGGCCGCACGGCGCCGTGCGGCCCGTGCGGCGGACGCCGCCTGCTCCTGCGCCTCCTCGCGGGCGGCCCGCTGCCGCAGCGTGCGCACGGTCCCGAGCAGTCTCCGGTGCAGCGCCCAGACCAGAGCGCCCAGCCGGGTGTCACTGCGCGCGTAGTGGCCCAACTCGTGGACGAGCACGGCGTCCAGTTCGTTCTCCGGAAGACCGATCAGCAGGGCCACGCCGAGGAAGAGCCGCCGTTCGCCGGTGACCAGCCCGAGCCACCGGGCCTCCTCCTGCACCATGGCGCCGGCCCCCGGGACCACCCGTATCTCCGTGGGCGGCCGCGTGCCCACCCGTTCGGCCAGCCCGGTCACGCGCCGCCACAGCTCGGGCTGCTCCACCGGCGTCACGGACACACCGGGGATCTCGTCCTCGCCGTCGCCGCGGCGGAGGCTGAGCAGGACGACCCGCACCACGCACCAGGCGACGGCCAGTGAGCCGAGCCAGCCCTCCACGGTCGTGATCGTGACGCCCGGGCCGTGGGCCAGGAACACGTCCAGGAGCGCCAGCACGACGACCACGAGCAGCGCCAGCACGTAGAACCCGATGAGCAGGGCGAGAGCGAGCGCGGCGCGCAGGGGCGTTCCGGGTACGGCGGGCCGCCGCGCGGGAGCCCGGCGGGCCGCTGCCCGGCCGGCGGCGCGGGACGACTGGCGCATCGGCATCCTTCAGGGGATCTTCGGAGGAGACGGAACGGTGGTGGGGCCGGGAAGCGACGCCCGGCTACTTCTTAAGCGCCGCCAGGACCGTTGTCGTCACCTTCCTCGCGGACGCGGCGCCGTCGTCGGTGCCCGCCGTGGACAGCACGGTGACCACGGAGTTCCCGGAACGGGCCGCGATCAGCGTGGTGCCGTTCTCCCAGGAGCCGCTCGTCAGCGTCATCGTGTAGGCCTCGTCGGCGAGTCCCGGCGTGGTGCTGCCGGTGAGCTTCACCTTGGCGTGCGCGTCGGTGTCCGTGTACGTGGCACACGCGGCGGCCACCGACCGCAGGGCCTTCATCACGTCGGTCGCGGTGGTGCCCTGGAAGGCGTCGATCTCCTGGTCGACCTCCTCGGTCTTGTTCGCGTAGCCGTTCTGCGCGAACGACACCCCGCCCTTGTACCCGGAGACCTGGATCCAGGACGTGGTCTCCAGCCGGGTGCAGTCCGGCTTGCCGGTCTTCCGGGCGGCCGGGGAGAGCAACTGGCCGCCGCTGTCGGCGGAACCGTCGGACTCCAGGGTGAGCCCGGCCGGGAAGGCCGAGGCGGGCGCGAGCGCCTTCTTCAGCTGCGTACCGGTGGGCACAGCGGCGTGGGGGTCCTTCGCCTCGGCGGGTCCGGCGCTCGCGCCGCTGCCGGTGCCCGCGCCGGTACCGGAGTCGGAGGAGGAGCCGGAGGAGCAGGCGGACAGGGCCAGCGGGAGTGCGGCGACGGCCATCAGCACGACGGCACGGGACGGGAGACGCATCGGAGTCCTTCTCGGGTGGGTGGAACGGTGGTGTGCGCGACGGCCGGGCGGCCGGGGCGGGGCGGGGCGGGCTTCACCGCGGGGTCGGCTTCAGCGCCGGTCGGGCCTCGTAGCGGGGTCGGTCCGGCGGAGGGTGTTCCCGGCGTGGGGGGTGCGGCCGGCGGCGGTCGAGGCGCCGCCCGAAGCGCCGCTGGACGCGCCGCGCGTAGTGCCGCGCGTAGTGCCGCGCGGAGTGCCGTCGACGCCGCCCGTGGCGCCGCTGTCGGCGTTGGCGGACACGGTGCCGATGATGACGAATCCCACGAGGGCGCTCAGTCCCATCCTGGTTTTCATGCCCATGGCGAATCCCTCCCCGTGAAGGCCACCCCTCGGCCGCCGTTGTTCGCTGGGTCAATAAGAGCAGAGCCTGTGAACCGAGTCAACACGATGCCTTGGGTATGCTCCGTACACGGCGTGAATCGATGGAGCTTGTGTACGCCGGTATGCTCGGCGCACCACGGAACGAGGGAAGCGGGGGCGCGTGCAGGACAACGCCACAGAGGTGACCGCGGCCGGCATCGCACGGCTCGCCGGGGTGGGCCGGGCCGCCGTCAGCAACTGGCGCCGCCGGCACGCCGACTTCCCCAAGCCGGTCGGCGGCACCGAGACCAGCCCGTCGTTCGCGCTCGCCGAGGTCGAGGCCTGGCTGCGCGGCCAGGGCAAACTAGCCGAGGTCCCGCTGCGCGAACGGGTCTGGCAGCAACTCGCCGGGCACCCCGGCGGCCCGCTGACCGCGCTGGTGCACGCCGGCTGCGCACTGCTGCTGATCCACGAGCGCCCGACCGTCTGGCTCGACGTGAGCGCAGGCTCGGACGAACGCCTGGCCGCACTGCTGCCGGGCACGCTGGACCAGGTGCTGACCTCACGCTTCGGCAGCGCGGCGGCGACCAGGACTGTGAACACCCCGCCACCGGCCCGTGCTGTGAACACGCCACCACAGGCCGCCCCTGTGAACACGCCACCACCCGTCGCCCCCGTGAACCCCGCACTCCCTGGCGCGGCCGTGAACCCCGCACCCCCCGGCGCCGCCGTGAACGCCGAACCACGCACCCCCACCGGCCCGGAGCTCCTGCCGTCCGTCCCCCTCCTGCGCGGGGTCGCCGAACTGGCCGCCGACTCGGGGGCCCGGCAGTGCTTCGAGTTCCTGCTGGGCCGGTACCTCGACGCCAACCCCCGCCAGTACACCCTCACCCCGCCCGAACTCGCCGGTCTCATGGCCGACCTCGCCGGCCCCGCCCGCACGGTCCTGGACCCGGCCTGCGGCACCGGCGCCCTGCTGCGGGCCGTGCCCACCGGTCCCGACCGGCAGCTGTACGCCCAGGACAGCGCCCCCGACCTCGCCGCGCTCACCGCGCTGCGCCTCGCGTTGCACTCCCGGGCCCGCGTGCACGCCGCCACCGGCGACACCCTGCGCGCCGACGCCCACCCGGAGCTGCGCGCCGACGCCGTGCTGTGCCACCCGCCGTTCAACGAGCGCAACTGGGGCCACGACGAGCTGGCCTACGACCCCCGCTGGGAGTACGGCTTCCCGGCGCGCACCGAGTCGGAGCTGGCCTGGGTGCAGCACGCCCTCGCCCGGCTCGCCGACGGCGGCACCGCGGTCCTGCTGATGCCGCCGGCCGCCGCCTCCCGCCGTTCCGGCCGCCGGATCCGCGCCGACCTGCTGCGCCGGGGCGCGCTGCGCGCGGTGGTGGCGCTGCCGGTCGGGACGGCGCCGCCGTACAACATCCCGCTGCACCTGTGGGTGCTGCGGGCACCCGACCGGACCCCGGCCGCGCCGGAGGTGCTGCTCGTGGACACCGGGAGGTTCGCGGGGGAGGGGCGGGGCGGCCCCGACCGGGCGGCGGTACGGGACGCCGTGCTGGACGCCTGGCGTGCCTTCGAGCGCGGCGGCGGCCCGGGGGAACGGCCCGGACTGGCCCGGGCGGTGCCGGTCATCGAACTCCTCGACGACGACGTGGACCTCGCACCCGCCCGCCACCTGCCGCCGGAGCCCGCGGCCGACGGCGCGGAGCAGCTCACGGCGGTCCGCGAACGGCTCGGCGAGACCCTGCGACTGACCGCCGACCTCACCCCGCCCCCGGCCGGCCAGGCGCCGCCCGCGCGCTGGCCGCTCACCACCGTCGGTGAACTCGCCCGCGGCGGGGCCCTGGTGCTGCGCACCGGCGGCCACGGCGGGCACGCGCGCGTGCCCGTCCTCACCGACCAGGACGTCCTCGCCGGCACGGCGCCCTCCGGTTCGCTCCCCGAGAGCGAGGAGGCGGCCGTGCTGACCGAGCCGGGCGACGTCGTGGTGCCGGTCCTCGGCGGGGGCTCGGTGGCGCGCGTGGTCGACGACGCCACGGCGGGCGCCGTCCTGGGCCGCAGCCTCGTCCTGCTGCGCCCCGACCGCACGGCGCTCGACGCCTGGTTCCTCGCCGGCTTCCTGCGGGGCAGCGCCAACAACCGGCAGGCCAGCAGCTACGCCTCCACCGCGACCCGGCTGGACGTGCGCCGGCTGCAACTGCCGCGGCTCCCCCTGGAGGAACAGCGGCGCTACGGCGCGCGGTTCCGCGCGCTCGACGAGTTCGAGCGGGCGCTGCGCCACACGAGCCGGCTCGGGGAACAGCTCGTACGCGGGATGTACGACGGTCTCACCACCGGCACGGTCGCACCCGACTGAGCCGTCACCCGGGCGGGGGCGCGGGCCCCCGGCCGGGCTGCGCACAACGGTTCGGTACAACCCCGACCGTATGTCCGTGCCGGGCCATATGCTCGGGACGACCACCGTACGACCGGTGCCTCCGTGAGCGGGCCGCACCGGACGGGCACGTACGCCCTTTTCCCGGCGACACAGGAGCGATCATGCAAGGCCAGGGCCATGCGCAGCCGGTGCAGCGGCCGCCGCACCACGCGGTACTGGCCCTGTTGCGCGTGGTGTTCGTGGCGACGGGCCTGTTCAGCCTCGGTTTCCTGGCGTGGGTGATGCTGCTGCGGCTGGCCGTCGTGACCCGCAGGCCGGTGGATTACGGCCTGCTGGTGGCGGCCGCGGCGGCCGACGTCCTCAGCCTCGTGCTGCTGGGCAGTGAACCCGGCGACGACGTGCACACCCCCGGCGGCTACCTGGGGATCACCCTGCTGTTCGGCACACTGCTGGCCACCGTCGGCTACTACCTCGCGGCCGACGTACGCCACTTCCAGCGCCGGCGCGCGGCGTACGCGGCGCAGCCGTACGGGTACGCGCCCCCCGCCCCGCCGTACACCACGGGCACGGTGCCCCTGGACACGCGGCCGCCGCACACCCCGCCCCCGGTCCTCCACCAGCCGCCGGCGCACCCGCCGATACCCGCCCCGCCCCAGCGCCCGGCACCCGCCCGCATCGAGCAGGTACGCGCCGAACTCGACGAACTCAGCGACTACCTGCGCCAGCACGACGGCCACCACGAGAGCGGAAGGTGACCGTGGCGACGGGACGGCTCGTCGCCGGCCGCTACGAACTGTCCACGCTCATCGGCCAGGGCGGCATGGGCCAGGTGTGGACGGCATACGACCAGCGGCTCGACCGGCGCGTGGCGGTGAAGCTGCTGCGCCCCGACAAGGTGGCCGGCGCGGAGGCGGAGGAGCTGCGCCGGCGGTTCCTGCGCGAGTGCCGGGTGACCGCACAGGTCGACCACCCGGGACTGGTCACCGTGCACGACGCGGGCAGCGAGGGCGAGGAACTGTTCCTCGTCATGCAGTACGTGGACGGCGCCGACCTCTCCGACCACCTGGCGGAACACGACCCCTACCCGTGGCAGTGGGCGGTGGCGGTGGCCGCGCAACTGTGCGCCGTGCTGAGCGCCGTGCACGCGGTGCCGATCGTCCACCGCGACCTCAAGCCGCGCAACGTGATGGTGAAGCAGGACGGCACGGTCACCGTCCTCGACCTGGGCGTGGCCTCCGTCATGGACACGGACACCACCCGGCTCACCCACACCGGCTCCCCGATCGGCTCGCCCGCCTACATGGCGCCCGAGCAGGCGATGGGCGGCGCGGTCGGCCCGTACACCGACCTGTACGCACTGGGCGTACTGCTGCACGAACTGCTCAGCGGCGAGGTGCCGTTCGCGGGTTCCACGGCCCTCGGCGTCCTCCACCGCCACCTGTACGAACCACCGGTGCCGGTGCGCCGGATCCGCCCCGAGGCCCCGGAACCGCTGGAGAGCCTCGTCCTGCGCCTGCTGGCCAAGGACCCGCAGCACCGGCCGGCGTCCGCGCAGGAGGTCTACGAGGACCTGGCGTCCCTCCTGCCCGCGCGCGGAACGCCCTCCGGAGCGCCACTGGACCCGACGCGCCCCTTCCTGCGCCCCCACGCCCCGTGGCCGGACCGCGCGCGCACGCCCGCACCGCAGCCCGCCGCCCCCGTGGCCGCCGTCCCCGGCCGGCCCGACGTCGCCACCGCCGTCGACGAGGTCAAACGGCTGCTCGGGGAGGGGCGGATCACCCGGGCCGTCGACATCCTGGGCGCGATCCTGCCGGTCGCCGCCGACCAGCACGGGGAGCGCTCCACGGTCGTACGGACCCTGCGCAAGCAGTACGCGGCCACCCTCATGGACGACGGGCAGTACCGGCGCGCGCTGCCCGAACTGCGCCGGCTCGCCGACGAACGCGCCGCCGAGGCCGGCCAGGCCGACCCGCAGGCCCTGCGCTTCCGCTACGAGATCGCCCAGTGCCTGGAACAACTCGGCGAACCGGCGGCGGCACTCGCGGAGTACCGCGCGCTGCTGCCCTACTACGAGAACCAGTACGTGGCCGGCGACCCCCAGCTCGCCCACGACGTGCGCCGCCGGATCGGGCACCTGCTGCTCGCCCTCGGCGACCGGCCCGCCGCCCACGACACCCTCACCCGGCTGCTGTTCGACGTCGAGCGGCTGCACGGACCCGGGCACCCCATGGCGGCGGAGGTCCGGCGGACGCTGCAGTGGCTGGGGCAGGTGCGCGGCTAGTCCCACCGCGCCTGATAGGTTGCCGTCCGTTTTCCGCAGGACTTTCTTGCATAGTGCACACACAGGGGTGGGATCCGGCATGTCCAGCCATCGCCAGTCGAAGAAGCGCAGATACATCACCTGGGGCGTCGCGGGCGCCGCCGTCGTCGCCGGCGCCGGCATAGCCGCGCAGACCTCCATGGCGGCCACCACCTGGCCCGCCCAGAAGACGTTCACCGGCCGCGCCTTCGACACCTGCGCCGCGCCCTCCCTCGCCGCGATGAAGGCGTGGAACACCGGCTTCTACGGCGCCGCCGCCGTCTACATCGGAGGCAAGAACCGCGGCTGCAACCAGCCCAACCTCACCGCCTCCTGGGTCAAGTCCGTCTCCGCCCTCGGCTGGAAGCTCGTCCCGCTCTACGTCGGCTCCCAGCCGTCCTGCGGATCCGGCGGCTCCGTGAAGATCAGCGCCTCCACCGCGGCCGCCGTGGGCACCTCCGAGGCGGACGACGCCGTGGCCAAGGCCGCCGCCCTCGGGATGAAGGCCGGCAGCCCCATCTACCTCGACATGGAGGCGTACGACACGACGAACACGTCGTGCAACAACGCCGTGCTGACGTACGTCCGCGCCTTCGACAAGGAACTGCGCGCCAAGACGTACCGCGCGGGCCTCTACGGCTTCACCAGCTCCAGCGCCAAGGCGATCGCCAACGCCACGGACAAGACGGACCTGCCGGGCAACCTCTGGTACGCGCTGTGGGACAAGCAGAACACCACCACCGCGGACTGGCCGTTCGGCTCGACCCAGTTCACCGGGCACAGCCGGGCGCACCAGTACATGGTCAACAGCAAGGAGACGCGCGGCGGTTACACGATCACCGTGGACCGCGACGCGTGGGACGCCCCGGTGGCGATCACGGGCTGAGCCCCGTCCACAGGGAGGGACGACCCGCAAACCCTTCCGGGGGGTGGCGCGGCGGTGCCGGATGCGTGTGTGAATCGTTGGTCGAATGGGTTGGCCAGAGCCTGCCCACTGCCTACCATCGATCACCGCAAGACCTTGTGCACCGTCGCACAATCTCCTCGGGAGGCCTCCTTGCACCGCCGCCGTCGCACCGCGCTCGTCCTGTCCGCCGCGATCGCCGCCGCGGCCCCCCTCCTCACCGCCTGCTCGGGCGGCGCGCACCCGGGCGCGGCGGCCGTCGTCGGCGGCGAGCGGATCACCGTCGCGCAGCTGGAGAACCGCGTGAACGAGGTGCGCCGGGCCCAGCGGGCCGCGGTACCTGACCAGGCGCAGTACCAGCAGGTGCTCTCCGCCACCAGCAGCCTCACCCGGGACACCCTCTACAACATGGTTCTCGACCGGGTGCTGCACCGGGCCGCCCAGGACGCGGGCGTCAACGTCTCCCGCAGGGACGTCGAGCAGATGCGCGCCCGCCTGGAACGGCAGGCCGGCGGCGCCAAGGCGCTCCAGGCCGCCTGGCTCCAGAAGTACGGCATCGCCCCCCGGCAGCTGGACGACAACCTCCGCTTCCAGGTGGAGGCCAACAAGCTCGCCCAGGTCCTCGGCACCGACACCTCGCAGCCCGCCTTCTGGAAGGCCCTCTCCCGGGCCTCCGAGGAACTCCACGTCGACCTCAACCCGCGCTACGGCGCCTGGGACGTGCAGAAGAGCAGCCGGGTGGACGCCAAGACACCGTGGGTACGGGAGGTCACCTCGGCCGGGAGCCAGGTGTCGGCGTAGGCCGGCCGGCACCCGGGTCGTCGCCCGGCCGGCACCCGGGCGGGGATGGCGGTCATACGATCGCTTGATCACCCCGGGGCTGTGGACAAAGCGCGAGGTCGGCGACGGCCGTGCGTTACGTTCGGAGCGTGAACACCACCAGCCCCGAACCCACCACCCCGGAAACCGGCACCGCCACCGACCCCGGCCGCATCGTCCTGCTCACCACCAGCCACCGGGTCGCCCCCGGCCTGCTGTCCTGGCCCGCCTGGCAGGCGCTGCGCACGGCGGACCGCGTGCTGTGCGCCGACGGCGCGCATCCGCAGCTGCCCTACCTGCGGGAGGCCGGGACGGCCGTGGACGAGGCCGCCCCCACCGCCGGGGAACTGGTCGACGCCTGCGCCGGCGGCCGCACCGTGGTGGTCGTCGCGACGGGTGAGGGCGAACCCGCCCTCACCGACGGCCTGGCCCGCCTCGCCGGCTCCGGCCGGGTCCGGATGCCCGAGCTGGAGCTGCTCCCCGCCTCCTACGACCTGCCGGGCGCCCGCCTGCTCGACCTCGTCCAGGTCATGGACCGCATCCGCGAGGAGTGCCCCTGGTCCTCCCGCAAGACCCACGAGGGCCTGGCGAAGTACGCCATCGAGGAGGCCTACGAACTGGTCGAGGCGATCGAGGCCGGCGACCGCGACGAACTGCGCGAGGAACTGGGCGACGTCCTCCTCCAGGTCGTCTTCCACGCGCGGATAGCGCAGGAGGACCCCGACGCCCCGTTCTCGGTGGACGACGTGGCCGGAGGCATCGTCGCCAAGCTCATCCACCGCCACCCGCACGTCTTCGGCGACGAGACCGCGTCGACGCCGGAGGAGGTCAAGGAGCACTGGCTGCGGACCAAGGCGGCGGAGAAGCAGCGGAAGTCGGTCACCGACGGCGTCCCCCTCGGCCAGCCCGGCCTCGCCCTCGCCGCCAAACTCACCTCCCGCGTCCGCACCGCGGGCCTGGACGTCCCCCTCCCCACCGGCGAGGGCATCGGCTACGAACTCCTGGCCCTGGCCGCCCGCGCCGAAACGGAGGGCGTGGACCCCGAAGCAGCCCTCAGAGCAGCGGCCCGCACGTACCGGGACGCGATCAGGGCGGCGGAGGGCTCTCCTTGATCAGCGTGCGGTGAACTCCACGGGGAGTTCCCGCAGTCCTCGCATGATGAGTCCGCCCCGCCAGCGCAGGTCGGCGGGGTACGCTGCGAGCCGGAGATCGGGGAGGCGGCGTAGCAGCGTCTCGAGCGCGGTACGGCCTTCGAGGCGGGCCAGGGGCGCGCCGAGGCAGTAGTGGATGCCGTGGCCGTACCCGAGGTGCTGATTGTCCGCGCGGGCGAGGTCGAGTGTGTCGGGTTCCGTGAACCGTGCTGGATCGCGGTCCGCGGCGGCAAGGACGACGAGGACCGGGTCCCCGGTGGCGATCCGCCGACCGCCGATGGTGAGTGGCTCGGTGGCGTAGCGCCAGGTGGCCAGCTCCACCGGCCCGTCGTAGCGGAGCAGCTCCTCGATCCCGGTGTCGAGCAGCCCGGTGTCACCGGCCTCGATCGACTTCAGGAGCCGGGCCCGTTGCGCGGGGTTGCGCAGCAGCGCGTACACGCCGTTGCCGATGAGGTTGATGGTGGTCTCGAAACCTGCGAACAGAAGTACGAAGCACATGGCGGCGGCTTCGTTCTCGGTGAGGTGCTCCCCGTGGTCGGAGGCGCGGATCAGCCCCGAGATCAGGTCATCGCCGAGGTTGCCCCGTTTGCGGTGGATGAGTTCGGCGAGGTAGTCGCGGATCTTCTTGACGGACCGGGCGACGCCACCGCGCGGGCCGCCGCCGTGCCGGATCATCATGCCTGCCCACTCGCAGAACTTGTCCTGGTCCTCGTGCGGTACGCCGAGCAGGTCGCAGATCGCATAGATGGGAAGGGGGAAAGCGAAGTCGTGGATGAGGTCGGCCTTGCCCTGCGGAGCGAACCGGTCGATGAGGTCATCGGTCAACTCCTGGACCCGAGGCGCCATGTGAGCGACGCGGCGCGGAGTGAACGCCTTGGAGACGAGGCGGCGCAGACGCGTGTGGTCCGGCGGGTCGATGTTGAGCAGATGCGTCATGAGATTGGCGCTGCGCTCACCGGGGATGCCGGTTCTGCTCTTGCCGTGCGCGTCCTGCGCGTGATGGTCGGGGTTCTTCGAGAGCCGTCCGTCCGCGAGAGCCTGGCGTGCGTCGGCGTAACGGGTCACCAACCATGCCTCCACCCCGCTGGGGAGCTTCGTCCAGTGAACGGGAGCATGCTCACGCAGCCAGGCGTAGGCCGGGTAGGGGTCGGCGGCGAACTCCCAGGTGAAGAGTTCAGGAGCGGTGTTCGGGACGTTCACGAGAAGACCGTATCCGGAGTTGGCCCGTGCATGCCCTGTCGCACAGATACCGGATCTCATCCGGATTCATCGGCAAACAGGCCCTCACGAGGGAATTCCGCCTGTTTTGCAGCGCTGTCCGTTGTGGCGCGTTAGGTTCCCACCAACGCAAGAGGTCCCAGAGCCGGCCAGGGCTCCAGGACCTTGCCAGCCGTGGAGGGGCTGACGTGGGCAACGCTACAGCGGTGTCTGCGCCTGC
The DNA here is from genome assembly GCF_040640875.1 of Streptomyces sp. NPDC021562. Lineage (NCBI taxonomy): Bacteria > Bacillati > Actinomycetota > Actinomycetes > Kitasatosporales > Streptomycetaceae > Streptomyces > Streptomyces sp. NPDC021562. Next base: position 49,401 of record NZ_JBFACN010000039.1, on the reverse strand, counting down.
GGTCAACCGTGGGCCGGAACCGGTTCGTACAGTTCGAGCAGCTTTGATGCTGCGCGTGTCGACGCAGGAGCAGACGCAGGGGTACGGGCTCGATGTCCAGGAGCAGGCCGGGCGCGCCTATGTCGGCGCTCGGGCCGGGTGGGTCCTGGACCCTGAGCTGATCTTCAAGGATGTCGGGGTCTCAGGAGCGATCGTCGAGCGTCCCGCCATGCTGCGTCTGGAGGCCGCCGCCCGGCAGGGCCTCATCGATGTGATCGTGGTCCACAAGTTCGACCGCATCGGACGTACGGGTGGCGCGTTCTGGGCCTGGATCTGGGCCATGGAAGACCTCGGCGTCAGCTTCGCTTCGGTTACCCAGGACATCGGCACGACCACAGATCTCGGTCGGCGGCAATTACGGTTCCATGCCCTGATGGCCGAGGCCGAAAGAGATCTGATCTGCGAACGCACGCAGGGCGGACGTCAGCGAGCGGCTCTCGCGGGAGGCTGGGTGGGTGGGCCGCCGCCGTGGGGATACGCCATCGAGAAGACCGGGAGGCGCGGGTCCCGGCTTGTCGTTGCCGAGGCAGAGGCTCATGTTGTCCTCAACGCGGTACGTCTCATCGTGGACGAGAAGAAAAATGTGCGACATCACGGTGCGGCCGCTCGGCGAGGTGCGGAAGCGGTCCGGGGTGAAGTGCAAGGTGACCGCATGGCACGAACGCACGGGAACACCGGTGCCGGCGGAGGTGCCCGAGCCGCTGTGGCCCCTCGTGGAGGAGCTGATGACCGCCCACTTCCGTGGGCGTCAGTTCGCCCGTGGGGTGGTGGACGTCCGCACCCAGGTGAACGGAATTCTGCACAGGTTGCGCACCGGATGCCTGTGGGACGAACTGCCCGCGCGGTACGGGCCGTGGGCGCTCGCCAAGGACCGGCAGAACACGTGGTTCAAGAAGGGCTTCTGGCCGGTACTCGTAAGGCACCTGAACCTCGCCGGAGGGAGCGCACCGGTTCGACGCGAACCATGTGTTCCGCCCCTCGAGGTCATGGTGGGGGCTCCGGGGGGTCGAGCAGAACGTGAGGCGCGCTCAAGTCTGTGATCTTCACGTGATCTGCGCGGCATTAACTTGTGACAAGTGATCGTCTGCCGATACGTTCACCCATCAGCGCGGCGCCCCTGCGGGACCCGTCGCGCAGGTCACCGCTGTCGCTCGAAAGGTTTCCGCATGCTCTCCGGGAACGGTCGTCACCGTCGCCCCCGTCAGGCTCCGGCTCTTCTCGTCGCGGCCGGAGTGACCGGCTCCGCCATCGCCATCCCGCTGCTCGGTGCGGCGAGCGCCAACGCGGCCGACGGCACCACCTGGGACAAGGTGGCCGAGTGCGAGAGCGCCGGCTCCTGGAGCATGGACAGCGGCAACGGCTACTACGGCGGACTGCAGATGTCCCAGGACGACTGGGACAAGTACGGCGGTACGGACTACGCCGCCACGCCCGACCAGGCGAGCCGTTCGCAGCAGATCGCGGTCGCCGAGAAGATACTCGCGGACCAGGGCACCAAGCCCTGGCGGACCTGTGCCCTGCTGGCCGGGCTCTCGTCGGACGACGCCTCGGTGAACGTCGACACGGGCCTCGACGGATCGGATGGTTCGTCCGGTTCCTCCGGTTCTGCAGATTCGTCGTCCGGGTTGTCGGACTCGTCCTCCGCGAGTGACTCCGGCGATTCCGGCGCGTCGTCCGCGACGAAGGGGTCAGGGGCCGAATCCGCCTCCCCCGCTCCGAGTTCCAGCGCGAGTGACACCTCCAAGGCGCCCACTTCCGGCACGTCCGACAGTGCGGGCAAGACGGACAAGTCGGCGCCTTCTGCCTCCGCCTCCTCGAAGGCGAGCGAGAATCCGGTGATTCCGGACTCCGGTGACGACTCGGACCATTCATGGCAGACCGGCAGTTCTTGGAGCCTGGTCGACACGGGTGCCGTCAGCGGTGGCGGCAAGCATCGCGGTGACTCGGCGGACGAAAGTGTGACAAACGGTCAGGAGGTCGCAACCTCGGGCCGTCACGCCTCCGCCGACGCCGGTACCTACACCGTCCGCGACGGCGACACTCTCGCCTCCATCGCCGACTCCCTTGGCCTCGACGGCGGGTGGCGCGCGCTCTACGCGGCGAACAAGGCCGACATCGGCGCCGACCCGAACGACATCGCCCCCGGTCAGACCCTGAAACTCGGTAGCTGAACGGGCCAAATGGGGCGGGAGTTGACGGACCGTTTCGAGATTATTGTCCGCTTTGGTGAAAGTGTGGGATGAGTCTCAGAAGCGCTGATCATCTTTGAAATTCACCTGATCGTCTGATTACGGTCGAGGCCGCTCGTCACCACGAGCCCCGGCTGTCGCAACGCCGAGTCCTGCCAGCGGCCGCCCGGGAACAGTCGTCGCGTCAAGCGCCGTAGGCAGGAGCGGGGGACCCAAGGTAAGCGCCGGGTCCGGCAGTTGAGCCCTCAGGGGCCTCACGGCCGAAAGGCCGCCGGAACCGGCTAGGGGTGGAGCCGCGCGTCTCGCGAGAGCGGGCCGTGCGGCCGGGCAACTCAACCGGCCCGAACCCGACAGCTCACCTCGCAGGCGTCGGTGAGGGGATCTTCCATGCTGTTTTCCGGCAAGGGCAAGCACCGTCGTCCGTCCAAGGCCGTCCGCGCCATCGCCGTCGCCGGTGTCACCGGTGCCGCCGTCGCCGCCCCGCTGATGGCGGCCGGTGGCGCCTCCGCCGCCACCGCCTCCGAGTGGGACACCGTCGCCCAGTGCGAGTCCGGCGGCAACTGGTCCATCAACACCGGCAACGGCTACTACGGCGGCCTGCAGTTCTCCGCCTCCACCTGGGCCGCGTACGGCGGCACCGCCTACGCCCCGCAGGCCAACCAGGCCACCAAGGCGCAGCAGATCCAGGTCGCCGAGAAGGTCCTCGCCGCCCAGGGCAAGGGCGCCTGGCCGGTCTGCGGCAAGGGCCTGTCCGGCGCCGCCTACACCGGGGGCGCCTCCAGCTCCAGCGGCTCCAGCAGCTCCAGCTCCGCCGGCTCGTCGAGCAGCGGCAGCGCCGGCACGAGCAGCCGTACGACCGACACCCAGGCCGCCTCCCGCTCCGCCGAGCGTCCGGCCGCCAAGAAGACCGTCACCACCCCGACCGGCAAGAAGGTCAAGAAGGGTGACGGCGAGTACAAGGTCGTCAAGGGTGACACCATCAGCTCGATCGCCGAGAAGCACAAGGTGAAGGGCGGTTGGCAGGCGCTGTTCAAGCTGAACAAGGACATCGTCGACGACGCCGACTTCATCTACCCGGGCCAGCAGCTGCACCTGAAGTAGGAACCTGAGGGTCACCCCCGTCCCCCGCTCGCCCCGCTCCGGTGCGTTTTCCCCCGAACGCACCGGAGCGGGGTTTCTCTTTGCGGTCACGCTCCTTGACCCGCTCTTCTCCCGTTCTTCATCGGGACCCCCCTTTGTTCCGCGCATGAACAATGAGTACCGTCAGGGTGTCCACGGGCCGGTCGGTCGGCCGGCTGACGGCCCTTGGGCGGTTAGGCTCTAGTCGCAAGGCTGAGCAAGGGCCGACCAGGTCCGCGTGCGCCCTGCACAACCAGCGTCACATCCCAAGAAGGAGATGCTCGTGCCGTCCATCGACGTCGTCGTAGCCCGGGAAATCCTGGACTCCCGAGGCAACCCCACGGTCGAGGTCGAGGTCGGCCTCGACGACGGCAGCACGGGTCGTGCCGCCGTCCCGTCCGGCGCCTCCACCGGCGCCTTCGAGGCCATCGAGCTCCGTGACGGCGACCCCAACCGCTACCTCGGCAAGGGCGTCGAGAAGGCCGTCCTCGCCGTCATCGAGCAGATCGGCCCGGAGCTGGTCGGCTACGACGCCACCGAGCAGCGCCTGATCGACCAGGCGATGTTCGACCTGGACGCCACCGACAACAAGGGCTCGCTCGGCGCCAACGCCATCCTCGGTGTCTCCCTCGCCGTCGCGCACGCCGCCTCCGAGGCGTCCGACCTGCCGCTGTTCCGCTACCTGGGCGGCCCGAACGCGCACCTGCTGCCGGTGCCGATGATGAACATCCTCAACGGCGGCTCGCACGCGGACTCCAACGTGGACATCCAGGAGTTCATGATCGCCCCGATCGGCGCGGAGTCCTTCTCGGAGGCGCTGCGCTGGGGTGCCGAGGTCTACCACACCCTGAAGAAGGTCCTGAAGGCCAAGGGTCTGTCCACCGGCCTCGGCGACGAGGGCGGCTTCGCCCCGAACCTGGAGTCCAACCGCGCCGCGCTCGACCTCATCCTGGAGGCGATCAAGCAGGCCGGTTACGTCCCCGGTGAGCAGATCGCGCTCGCGCTCGACGTCGCCGCGTCCGAGTTCTACAAGGACGGCCGGTACGAGTTCGAGGGCAAGTCCCGCTCGGCCGCCGAGATGACCGAGTACTACGAGGAGCTCGTCGCCGCGTACCCGCTGGTCTCCATCGAGGACCCGCTGTTCGAGGACGACTGGGCCGGCTGGAAGGTCATCACCGACAAGCTCGGCGACAAGGTCCAGCTGGTCGGCGACGACCTGTTCGTCACCAACCCGGAGCGCCTGGCCCGCGGCATCGAGGAGGGCACCGCGAACGCCCTCCTGGTGAAGGTGAACCAGATCGGCTCGCTCACCGAGACCCTGGACGCCGTCGAGCTCGCCCAGCGCAACGGCTTCAAGTGCATGATGTCCCACCGCTCCGGCGAGACCGAGGACGTCACCATCGCCGACCTGGCCGTCGCCACCAACTGCGGCCAGATCAAGACCGGCGCCCCGGCCCGCTCCGAGCGCGTCGCCAAGTACAACCAGCTGCTGCGCATCGAGGAGATCCTCGACGACGCGGCGGTGTACGCCGGCCGCTCCGCGTTCCCCCGCTTCAAGGGCTGAGCCGGTACCGCCTCTCGTGGGTAAGGCTTAGCCAGTCGTACGTACGTCCCCGAACGCGGTCCCGTACCGTGTGCGGGGACGTACGCACGTATCAGGGAGGCGGGGACATGGCCGTGAGGGACCGGGACCGGTTCTCCACCGCGACCAGGCTCAAGCTGCTCGGCGAGCAGACGGCGGCCCGGGTCTACCGCTCCCAGACCAAGCGCCAGGCCCGCCGCTCCCGGCTGACCGGGCGTGCGGCGCTGCTCGCGATCGTGCTGTGCACGATGATCGTGGCGCTCGCCTATCCGATGCGGCAGTACGTCTCCCAGCGCGCCGAGATCGCCGACCAGCAGCGGCAGCAGCGGCAGGCCAGGCAGCGGGTCGAGCAGCTGCGCGACCTGAAGGCGCGGTGGCAGGACGACTCGTACGCCGAGCAGCAGATCCGGCAGCGGCTGCACTACGTGATGCCGGGGGAGACCGGGTACGTCGTGATCGACCCGGGTGCCGCCCGGCAGGCGCGCGCGGACCTCGGGGCGGCCGACCGGCCCTGGTACGCGAACGTCTGGGACGGCGTCGACAAATCCGACGCGTCCGACCAGTGAACCGACAGAAAGCCACGCAGAACACAGTCATGCACACGCCTCCGCCCTCCACTGAGCGTACCGAGCCCACCGACGCCGACGTCGAGGCCTTCAAGCAGCAGCTCGGGCGGCCGCCGCGCGGGCTGCGGGCGATCGCGCACCGGTGCCCCTGCGGGCAGCCGGACGTCGTGGAGACCGCGCCGCGGCTGCCGGACGGGACGCCGTTTCCGACGCTGTACTACCTGACGTGCCCGAAGGCGGCCTCGGCGATCGGCACCCTTGAGGCCAACGGGGTGATGAAGGAGATGACGGCGCGGCTGGAGAGCGATCCGGAGCTGGCGGCGGCGTACCGGGCCGCGCACGAGGACTACATCCGGCGCCGGGACGAGATCGAGGAGCTGTCGGGGTTCCCCAGCGCCGGGGGGATGCCGGACCGGGTGAAGTGCCTGCACGTGCTGGTGGCGCACTCGCTGGCGGCCGGGCCGGGCGTGAACCCGCTCGGCGACGAGGCGATCGCGATGCTGCCGCAGTGGTGGGCCAAGGGTGCCTGCGTGACGCTCGCCGGTGACCCGGCGCCGACGCACACCCCGGAGGACGACAAGTGACCCGCGTCGCCGCCGTCGATTGCGGTACAAACTCCATCCGGCTGCTGGTCGCCGACGTGAACCCGGAGACGGGGGAACTCGTCGACCTGGACCGCCGTATGACGATCGTCCGGCTGGGGCAGGGCGTCGACCGGACCGGGCGGCTCGCGCCGGAGGCGCTCGCGCGGACGTTCGCCGCCTGCCGGGAGTACGCGGAGGTCATCAAGGAGCACGGCGCCGAGCGGCTGCGGTTCGTCGCCACCTCGGCGTCCCGGGACGCCGAGAACCGGGACGAGTTCGCGCGGGGGGTGCTGGACATCCTCGGCGTGGAGCCCGAGGTCATCACCGGCGACCAGGAGGCCGAGTTCTCCTTCACCGGTGCCACCAGGGAGCTGGGCGGCCGGGACGACCTCGCCACGCCGTTCCTCGTGGTGGACATCGGCGGTGGTTCGACCGAGTTCGTGGTCGGTGACGGGCACGTGCGGGCCGCGCGGTCCGTGGACGTGGGCTGTGTGCGGATGACCGAGCGGCACCTGGTGCACGAGGGGCGGGTCAGCGACCCGCCGACCGAGGCCGAGACCGCCGCCATGTGGGCCGACATCGAGCGTGCCCTCGATCTCGCGGAGGAGACCGTGCCGCTGCGCGAGGCGCGCACCCTGGTCGGTCTCGCGGGCTCCGTCACCACCCTCGCGGCGATCCACCAGGACCTGCCGGAGTACGACTCCGCCGCCATCCACCACTCCCGCATCCCCTACGCGCGGGTCCGGGAGATCACCGAGTGGCTGCTGCGGTCGACGCACGCCGAGCGGGCGGCCGTGCCCTCCCTGCACCCGGGCCGGGTGGACGTGATCGGCGCTGGTGCCCTCGTGCTTCAGTCGATCATGGAACGGGTGGGTGCGACGGAGGTCGTGGTGAGCGAGCACGACATCCTGGACGGCATCGCCTGGTCGGTCGCGTGACGGTGTCCGGAGGTCTCGACTGAGCAGGTCAGGTCTCCGGATGAGCGGTTTTTCGGCCTGTGACACGCCGTGCCACGAGGCTCCGCCGGAAACCTTCGTGAAGTTCTTCACAAGGATTTCGGCGCAGGTGAGGGGTCCGGAGGGGCCTGTTGGGCCGTAAGGGGTCTCAACAGGCCCTGGCGGGTGCTCAGGAGAGCGTCCGTGGAGGGTGCCGGGAGGCGCTCGTGCGGGTGACATCGGGTGCCCTCACGGCACCCCCGGAAGCCTGGAGAGGCAGCTCACGCGGCATTGACAACGGGTCGTATCGGAAGTGGGTTCCCGCCGACGACCATGACCTGGGTCACGTGGGCCGCGGAGTGTAGCACGACCCCTGTGAAAGCTTGTGAAGGGGCGCACGAGCAGGGCTCTCCGGGCGGGTGGATACTCGATGCCATGAGCACCACGGAGCGTCCCAGGATCCTCGTAGTAGGCGGTGGGTACGTAGGCCTGTACGCAGCTCGGCGCATCCTCAAGAAGATGCGCTACGGCGAGGCGACCGTCACGGTCGTCGACCCCCGGTCGTACATGACCTACCAGCCCTTCCTCCCCGAAGCCGCCGCCGGCAGCATCTCCCCTCGGCACGTCGTCGTCCCGCTGCGACGCGTGCTGCCGAAGGCGGAGGTCCTCACCGGCCGGGTCACCACCATCGACCAGGACCGCAAGGTCGCCACGATCGCCCCGCTGGTCGGCGAGGCGTACGAGCTGCCCTTCGACTACCTGGTCATCGCGCTCGGCGCGGTCTCCCGCACCTTCCCGATCCCCGGCCTCGCCGAGCAGGGCATCGGCATGAAGGGCATCGAGGAGTCCATCGGCCTGCGCAACCACGTCCTCGAGCAGCTGGACAAGGCCGACTCCACGACCGACGAGGAGATCCGCCGCAAGGCGCTCACCTTCGTCTTCATCGGCGGTGGCTTCGCGGGTGCGGAGACCATCGGCGAGGTCGAGGACATGGCCCGCGACGCGGCGAAGTACTACAAGAACGTGTCCCGCGAGGACATGCGCTTCATCCTGGTGGACGCCGCCGACAAGATCCTCCCCGAGGTCGGCCCCAAGCTCGGCCTGTACGGCAAGGAGCACCTGGAGAGCCGCGGTGTGGAGATCTACCTCTCCACCTCGATGGACTCCTGCGTCGACGGCCACGTGGTGCTGAAGAACGGCCTCGAGGTCGACTCCAACACGATCGTGTGGACCGCCGGTGTCAAGCCGAACCCGGCGCTGGCCCGCTTCGGCCTGCCGCTCGGCCCCCGCGGTCACGTCGACACCGCCCCGACCCTCCAGGTGCAGGGCACCGACTACATCTGGGCCGCGGGCGACAACGCCCAGGTGCCGGACGTCGCCGCCCGCAAGGCCGGCGTCGAGAACGCCTGGTGCCCGCCGAACGCGCAGCACGCGCTGCGGCAGGCGAAGGTCCTCGGCGACAACGTGGTCTCCGGCATGCGGGGCTTCCCGCAGAAGGAGTACAGCCACTCCAACAAGGGCGCGGTCGCCGGTCTCGGTCTGCACAAGGGCGTCGCGATGATCGTCCTGGGCAAGACGAAGATCAAGCTCAAGGGCCGTCTCGCCTGGTACATGCACCGTGGCTACCACGGTCTGGCGATGCCGACCTGGAACCGCAAGATCCGCATCTTCGCGGACTGGACCCTCGGCATGTTCCTCAAGCGCGAGGTCGTCTCCCTGGGCGCCATGGAGAACCCCCGCGAGGAGTTCTACGAGGCCGCCAAGCCGGCGCCGGTCGCCGCTCCCAAGGCCGAGGAGAAGGCCAAGGCCTCCTGACCGCGGTCACCGGTCGCTGAACCACCCGAAGGACCTCCCGCCATCCGTGGTGCGGGAGGTCCTTCGGCGTTCCCGGAACCCGGCGAACTGCATGGCCTCTACAGCTGTTTTGCCCAGTTGTAACGCGGACGGGGGAGTGCGGCCGGGCCCCAGCGGTGTTTACGTGGTACCCGGCATCCGGGATCGACGTCTTGGAGGTGTGCACCATGGCCGACGCCGCGTCGCGGCTGAGGAGTATTGCCGAGCAGGTGCTGGGAGTCCCGCTCCCGGTACGGCTGCGGGCCTGGGACGGATCGCAGGCCGGACCGCCGGACGCGCCGGCGCTCGTCCTGCGCAACCGCCGCGCCCTGCGCCGCATGTTGTTCAAACCGGGCGAACTGGGCCTGGCCCGTGCCTGGGTCGCCGGTGACCTGGACATCGAGGGCGACCTCTACACCGCACTGGAGTCGGTGGCCGGTCTCGTCTGGGAGCGCGGGGAGGACGGCCGTACCCTCGGCCAGGCGCTGCGCGATCCCGGGGTGCGGGCCGCCGTGCGGGAGTTGCTGAGACTCGCCGGGCCGCCCCTGCCGCCCGCCCCGCCCCGCGAGGAGGTGCGCAGACGCCGGCACCTGCACACCCGCCGCAGCGACCGGCAGGCCATCAGCCACCACTACGACGTGGGGAACGACTTCTACGAGCTCGTCCTCGGCCCGTCGATGGTGTACTCGTGCGCCTACTGGGGGGCCGACGGCGACGCGGACACTCTGGAGTCCGCGCAGCGCGACAAGCTCGGACTGGTCTGCGCCAAGCTGGCCCTGACCCCCGGTCAGCGGCTGCTCGACGTCGGCTGCGGCTGGGGCTCCATGGCGATCCACGCGGCCCGGGAGCACGGCGTGAGCGTCGTCGGCGTGACCCTCTCCCAGGAGCAGGCCGCGTACGCCCGTAAACGGGTCGCGGACGAGGGCCTGACGGACCGGGTGGAGATCAGGGTCCAGGACTACCGGGACGTCAGGGACGGGCCGTACGACGCGATCTCGTCGATCGGGATGGCCGAGCACGTGGGCGCCGAGCGGTACCTGGAGTACGCGCAGGACCTGCACGGGCTGCTGAAGCCCGGCGGGCGGCTGCTCAACCACCAGATCGCACGGCGCCCGCAGCGCGACGAGTCGGCCTACAGTGTCGACGAGTTCATCGACGCCTACGTCTTCCCGGACGGCGAACTCGCCCCGATCGGCACCACCGTCACGCAGCTGGAACGGGCCGGGTTCGAGGTGCGGGACGTGGAGTCGATCCGCGAGCACTACGCCCTTACCCTGCGCAGCTGGGTGGCCAACCTGGAGGCCGAGTGGCGGCGCGGGGTCCAGCTGACCAGCCCCGGGCGGGCCCGTGTCTGGCGGCTGTACATGGCCGCCTCCGCCCTCGCCTTCGAACGCAACCGCATCGGCGTCAACCAGGTGCTGGCGGTGCGCACGCCCGAGTCGGGTGCCTCGGGGCTGCCGCTGCGCACCCGCACCTGGCACCGGTAGTCCCTCAAGGACACGAAAGGGGCCCCACGTCGCTCGTGTGGGGCCCCTTCGGCGTACCCGCCGCTACTCGGACTTGATCGCCGACAGCATGTTCAGGCGGGCCGCGCGCCGGGCCGGCCACAGGGCGGCCAGCACGCCGACCACGCCGGCCAGCAGGAGGAAGACCGCCATCCTGGCCCACGGCAGGACCAGTTCGTACGTGGGCATCTTCGCGCCGACCAGCTGTCCGGCCGCCCAGCCGAAGAACACGCCCAGGCCGATGCCGAGCACCCCGCCGAAGAGCGAGATGACCAGGGACTCCAGGCGGACCATCCGCTTGACCGCCTTGCGGTCCAGGCCGATCGCGCGCAGCATGCCGATCTCCTGGGAGCGTTCGAACACCGACATGGCCAGGGTGTTGACGACACCGAGGACCGCGACGATCACCGCCATCGCGAGCAGGCCGTAGACCATGTTCAGGATCAGCGTGAAGGCCTGCGCGATGGAGTTCGACAGGTCCTGCTTGTCCTGGACCTTGATCGCCGGGTTGGAGCCGAGGGCCTTCTCCAGCCTGTCCTTGGCCGCGCCCGACGCCCCGTCCGCCGTCTTGACCATGACCTGCATGTCGGCCGGATCGCTCTGGTGCGGGGCGAGGGCGGCGTTGTCGAGCATGATCCCGTTGATCATCTGGTTGCCCTGGTAGACCCCGGCGACCGTCATCCGCCGCGCCTTGCCGTCCTCGAAGTGGACGGTGAAGGCGGAGCCCGCCTTCCAGCCGTGCGTCTTCGCCGTGTCGTCGTCGACGACGACGTCCGAGCCGCCGACCCGGAAGGTGCCGCTGTCGACCGTGAGGTCGGTCAGGCTGCCGATCGCCGCCCCGTCGACGCCGGTCAGGTACTCGGTGTCGCCGTCGATCCGGGAGGGGGCGTTGCGCAGCGGGCTGGAGGCGGTGACGCCGTCCGTGGCCGCGACCTTCTTCGCGACGTCGGGGGAGAGCGGGTTGCGGTTGGCCATCGAGACGACGTAGTCCGCGCGGATCGCGGAGCTCGCCATCTTGTCGATGGACTTCTGCAGGCTGCCCGCCATCACCGTCATACCGGTGATCAGGGTCAGGCCGATCATCAGCGCGGAGGCGGTGGCGGCGGTACGGCGCGGGTTGCGCACCGAGTTCTGCCGGGCCAGCTTCCCGGCCACGCCGAACCCGCGCAGCAGCGGGGCCGCGGCCGCGATCAGCGGGCGGGAGAGCAGCGGGGTGAGGACGAAGACGCCGATGATGAGGAGGACCGCGCCGAGCCCCATCGGGGCCTGGCCGTCGCTGCCGCTCATGGTCGTCGCCGCCAGGATCACCGCCACGCCCGCCGCCGAGAACAGGGCGCCGATCGTGTTGCGCAGCACCAGGGACCTGGTGGTCGGGGTCGCGTGCAGGGCGCTCATCGCGGCGACCGGCGGGATCTTCGCGGCGCGGCGGCCGGGCAGCCAGGCGGCCAGCATGGTGATGACGACGCCGACGGCCAGCGCGGCGGCCACCGTGCCCGGCGTGACCACCAGGGGGCCGTCCGGGACGGTCGCGCCGAACGAGCCGAGCAGCGAGCGCAGTCCGGCGCCGATGCCGATACCGGCGACCAGACCGGTCACGCCGGCCACCGCGCCCACCACGAACGCCTCGATCAGCACCGAACGGGTCACCTGGCGGCGGGAGGCGCCCACCGCCCGCAGCAGCGCCAGTTCCTTGGTGCGCTGGGCGACCAGCATGGTGAAGGTGTTGGCGATGATGAACGTGCCGACGAACAGCGCGATGCCGGCGAAGACCAGCAGGCCCTGGCGCAGGCCGCTCATGCTGCTGGAGATCAGCTCGGCCTGGTCGGCGGCGAGCTTGTGGCCGGTGGTGGTCTCCACGAGCTTCGCCGGAAGGGCCGCGTCCAGCTGGGACTTGAGGGCGGCCTGACCGGTGCCGGACTTCGCGGTCACGTCGATCTCGTCGTACGCGCCCTTCTTGCCGAACAGCTGCTGGGCGGTCGCCGTGTCGAACAGGGCGAGGCTGCCGCCGGCCGTGACGTTGCCGTCGTCGGTGGTGAAGATGCCGGCGATCCTCGGGGTGAGGACGGGCCCGTTCACCGAGATGCGCACGGTGTCGCCGACCTGGTAGCCGGCCCGTTCGGCGGTCTTCGAGTCGATCAGCACCTCGTTCGCGCCGCTCGGCGCGTGGCCGCCGACCAGCGGGTAGCGGGCGTCCTTGGTGCCCCAGTAGTTGCCGCCCTCGGACTGCCAGCCGCCGCCGATCAGCTTGCCGTCCTTGTCGGCGATGGCGGTGAAGCCGGAGACGACACCGGTGGCGGAGGCGGCACCGGGGACCTTCCCGGCCTTGTCGAGCACCGCCTGGGTGAGGTCGGGTGTCCTGCCGACCTTGTCGCCCTTGGAGTCCTGGTACTTGGCGGTGACGGCGACGTCGACGCCCTTGAAGCCCTTGGCGGAGCTGTTCTGGTAGGCGTCCGAGATGGTGTTGGTGAAGACGAGGGTGCCGGAGACGAACGCGACGCCGAGCATGACGGCGAGCACGGTCATCAGCAGCCGGGCCTTGTGCGCGAGGACGTTGCGCAGGGCGGTGCGGAACATCAGCTGGTACGGCCCTTCGCGTCGAATTGCTTCATGAAGTCGAGGACCGTCTCGGCCGTCGGCCGGTACATCTCGTCGACGATCCGGCCGTCCGCCAGGAAGACCACGCGGTCCGCGTAGGCGGCGGCCACCGGGTCGTGGGTCACCATGACCACCGTCTGGCCCAGTTCGCGCACCGAGTTGCGCAGGAAGCCCAGCACCTCCGCGCCGGAGCGTGAGTCGAGGTTGCCGGTCGGCTCGTCACCGAAGATGATCTCCGGCCGGGAGGCCAGGGCACGGGCGACGGCGACGCGCTGCTGCTGGCCGCCGGAGAGCTGCGAGGGGCGGTGGCCGAGCCGGTCCTTGAGGCCGACCATCCCGATCACGCTGTCCAGCCACTCCTTGTCGGGCTTGCGGCCCGCTATGTCCATCGGGAGGGTGATGTTCTCCAGGGCGGTCAGGGTCGGCAGCAGGTTGAACGCCTGGAAGATGAACCCGATCTTGTCCCGGCGCAACCTGGTCAGCTGCTTGTCCTTCAGGGAACCCAGCTCGGTGTCGCCGATCCGCACCGAACCCGAGGAGAAGGTGTCGAGGCCGGCCACGCAGTGCATCAGCGTGGACTTGCCGGAACCGGACGGCCCCATGATCGCGGTGAACTCGGCCTGCCGGAACTCGACGGTGACCCGGTCCAGGGCGACCACCTGGGTCTCGCCCTGGCCGTAGATCTTCGAGAGGTCCGTGGCGCGTGCGGCCACGGAGGTGGTCCGCCGGTCGGCGATGGGTGTGGTGGACACGGAAGGGTGCTCCTCGGGACGACGGCGTTCGGTCATGGGGACCGCACCATCGTCTCCGCTCCGCCGGCGCGTGAAGTCAGCCGCAGTTCCCGTTCCGGGGGGCGACCGAGGTCGGACCGCGGGGCGCGATCTCATACCTGGGGATGACGGCCGACCCCGAGAGCGCGATCCGGGATCGCTCACTCCGGCGCGTCGAGAACAGGTGGAGCCCCCTTGTTCGGACGGTGAAATTCCGTCATTCCGCGTACGTGCGCACCCACCGCGCGTAACGCTATTGGCAAGTGCGGATGGCTCGTTCCGGCGGCTGATGCACCCTCAGACGTCAATAAAATAAGACAACATCGGGTCGCCCGTCCGCTGTTCGGGGGACGCCTCCCGATAGGGTCGGAGCCTCGTACGCGGAGCCCATGGCCTGCCCGGATGGTGGAATGCAGACACGGCGAGCTTAAACCTCGCTGCCCCTCGCGGGCGTACCGGTTCAAGTCCGGTTCCGGGCACTTCCCGCCCCCTCCGGGTGGCGTCGGCTCACCCCTCGTAGACCGTCAGGACCGCCCCGTCGACCTCGATGCGGCGGCCCGCGCGCATCCCGTTGCGGCGCAGGGCGCGCAGGCACTCCTCGAAGAGGGCGAGTTCGCCGGTGTCCAGAATGGCCGCCGCCAGGTCCAGGAGGTCGCTCACCGACGCGTCGGTGAGCACCTCGGGCAGTTCCCCGGACAGCAGGACGACGGACTCGCCGTCGGGGCCCCGGACCACGGCCGTGGCGGGTCCGCCGTGCACGAACAACACATTTCCCCCTGAGAGCCCGTGGTCGTGCGGCTCTCGCCTGCCGGGCAGGACGAGAGACTAGTCCGGGAGCCTGGCGGTTTCGTGCGGAGTCGGATTCTTTACCCGGGTTGACGGAAATACACCCGGGAGTGTGACGGCGGCGGTCACTTCTCCCGCGGGGAGCGGTCCAGCAGCGACTCGACGAGGGCCGCGACGTGCCGGCGGTCGTCGGACGACAGCTTCTGGACGCTCGCGATCAGCAGGGCGACCTCGGGGTCGGCGGCGGGCGCGTTCGGGTCCGCGTCCGGCGCGGTGTCGTACACGTGGATCCCGCAGGCCTCGGCGGCGGCCCGGCGCACCGTCTCCAGGGGCAGTTCCAGCCCCTTGGCCAGGCCTTCCAGGGTCGTCGTCTGGGGCATGCGGACCACCCGTTCCGCGGTGGCCAGGTGGTGGACGGTGGAGCGGGGGACGGAGCCGCGGCGCGCCACGTCACCGTAGGACCAGCCCTTGCGGTCGAGGTGCTCACGGATCAACTGCTGCAGTGCGTTGGCCACTGACCGTCACTTCCTGCTCGCCACGGGCGGAGTCCGCCATGTCGGGGCCGATTCTACGGTCGGGTAGCCGATCGGCCGAGAGGGTGATTTCCCGAAGGGGTTGCGCGAGGGGTTTCCGAGCCCGTAGTGTCCAATCTCGTTGGACAGCACGTCCGACCAGATTGGACAGAGTCCGGGGGGAACCTGACTCGGTCCGATCGGAAATGTTCTATCCCTGAGGGGGAAATGATCATGATGGACGCCCATGAGCTCGAGGCCGAGTCCGCGGAGCTGCTGCCGGGTCGTGAGGCCCTGGGCCGGCTGAAGTTCGGCTTCGGCAAGACGGTCAACGTCACCAAGCACGTCGCGAACATCAGCGCCCACAACGAGTCCGCCGCCCTGAACGACCACTCCTCGTGGTCGGTGGCCGACTCCGGCGCCGCCCAGACCATCAGCGTCACCCAGTAACACCGTCCCGGCGCCCGGCGCCGGGACCGTCCGGACACACCGATCTCACCGCACACGCACCGAAAGGACATCCGTCATGAGCATGGACATGAACGAGCTGGAGAACGAGTCCGCCGAGCTGCTCCCCGGCCGTGAGGCCCTGGGCCGCCTGAAGTTCAGCTTCGGCAAGACGGTCAACGTCACCAAGCACGTCGCGAACATCAGCGCCCACAACGAGTCCGCCGCGCTGAACGACCACTCGGCCTGGTCGTCCGCCGAGTCGGCCGCCGCCCAGACGATCAGCGTCACCCAGTAGTCCCCGCGAGCGCCACCGCCGTCGCCCCGGCGGTGGCGCTCCTGGGTGTCGGGGGGAACTTCATGGGGGATCCGGGGGGAGACCACATATGACGGTGCTCGGAGACGGGACCGCCGCGCTGTACGACACGGGCCCGGTGCCCGGACCCGGCGGCTGGCCGGTGACCTACGAGCAGGTGGCGACGGGCAACCTGCCGGTGGTGGAGGCGCCGTCGCCGGTCCCGAGGCTGAGCGCGGGACTGCGGCTGCACGGCGAGTACCAGGGGTCGGGATTCACCGAGCCCAAGTACATCGCCCGTCGGGGGGACGGGCAGGTCGTGCAGCTGTCCAGGCTGCTGTACCTGGTGGCGTCGTCGGTCGACGGCGTCCGCGATGCCGAGGCCATCGCGCACCGGGTCAGCGCCCGCTTCGGCCGCGAGGTCAGCGGGGAGAACATCCGCTTCCTCGTCGAGAAGAAGCTCCAGCCGCTGGGCGTGACGGTCCCGGAGGGCCAGGAGGACGACGAGGTCGACGCCCCGCGCTCCGACCTGCTGCTCGCCCTCAAGGGCCACCGGGTCGTCTTCGACGAGCGGCGCACGATGAAGATCGCGCGTGCGCTGGCGTGGCTGCACCGGCCGGCCGTGGTCGCGCTGGTGCTGGGCTCGGCCGTCGCCATGGACGTCTGGCTGTTCGGGTTCTTCGGGGCGATCGAGCCCGTCCTGCAGGTGCTCGACCAGCCGGTGCTGATCCTCGTCGTCTTCGTGCTCACCGTGGCCTCCCTCGTCTTCCACGAGTTCGGCCACGCCTCCGCGTGCAGATACGGCGGAGCCCGCCCCGGTTGCATCGGGTGCGGGCTCTTCCTCATCTGGCCCTCCATGTACACGGACGTCACCGACGTCTACCGGATCGGACGGGCCGGCCGGCTCCGCACCGACCTGGGCGGCGTGTACTTCAACGTCGTCTTCATGCTGGCCATGGCCGGCGCCTACTTCGCCACCGGGGCCCAGTTCTTCCTGGCCACGGTGTACCTCGGGCACTTCGAGATCATGGAACAGCTGATGCCGGCCGTACGGCTGGACGGCTACTACATCCTCGGCGACCTGGCCGGCGTCCCGGACCTGTACGGCAAGATCAGACCGATCCTGCTGGCCCTGGTCCCGGGAGCGAAGGGGGACAAGGCCCGCGAGGAGGTCGCCGGGCTGAAGAAGTCGGCGCGCGCCATCGTCGCCACCTGGGTGCTGACGATGGTCCCGCTGATCATCGGCGAACTCGGCTACGCGCTGTGGAACCTGCCCAGGATCCTCACCACGATGATCCGCTCGCTGACCGAGCAACTGGTCGGCACCGGATCGGCGTTCGTGGACGGCAAGATCGTTGAGGGGCTGGTCGGGACGATCGGCTGCGTGATGCTGCTCTGCCCGATGGCCGGTGTCGTCTACCTGTCCGTGAAGATCGGCGGGCGGATCTTCCGGGCCGCGAAGCGGTCCACGGACGGCCGCCCCGGACTCCGGCTCGTGGTCTGCGCGCTCGCCCTGGCCACGCTCACCGGGCTCAGCTACGCCTGGGTGTCCGGGGTGACGCCGAAGCCGCTGCCCAAGCAGCCGCCGATCGCACCGATCCTCCAGCCCGGGGTGCCGACCACGGCGCCGCCGACCCGGCCGGCCACGGCCCCCGACCGGCCGACCGGCGGCTCGGGCCGGCCCTCGGACACGGTGTCCGGGACCCCGGCGGCCGCGGCCGGACCGAGCGGCGCGCCCTCGGACGAGCAGACGTCACGCGGCGCGTCCGCCTCGGCGTCGCCGTCCGCCTCGGTGCCGGTCCGTCCCGGCGCCGGGACCGGCACGTCGCCGACACCCTCCAGCGGGGGTACGGCCACCGGGCCGACGCCCGTCCCGTCGGAGAGCGTCGCGGTGACGCCGACGCCCACCCCGTCGGAGAGCGTCCCGGTGTCGCCGCCGCCCAGCGTGTCCCCGCCACCGGCCAGCGACCCGCCGAGCCCGGCCCCGGCGACGTCCTGACGACGGCGGCACCGGTGCCGCCGTACGGCATCCGCCGGCACCGGGCCGTCGTCCCACTCATCGCTTACCGCAGCAGTACAGGAGCACAGGAGCACTCCATGAGCAGTCACCGAAAACCACCCACCGCCAGCCCGCTCACCCGGCGCGCCCTCCGGATCGGCCTGTTCGCCGCCGGGCTCGCGGGGGCGGCCACCGCCGTGCCCGCCCAGGCGGCCACCGCGACGACGCACGCCGCTTTCGCCTCCGACCACGTGTTCAGCCACGCCGACCGAGGCCACCACACGCAGACCCGGGACTCGTTCACGGTCCGTCAGTTCGGCACCGTGAACGCCGCGGCCGCCCGCAACCAGGCCAACGCCGTCTCGGCCGGCTGCTCCGCGGACGACCACTGCCGTTCGGTCGCGCTGTCCTTCCAGATCGTCACGATCGCCGGGGAGCACACGCACCTCAACGCGGTGAACCTCAGCGACGCCGCCAACAAGAAGTGCACGGGCTGCCAGACCCTCGCGGGCGCCTACCAGTTCGTGGTCTCCACGCCGACCGCACTGCGCTTCGACCAGGCCACCCAGGACAAGCTCGCCGACATCCACCGCCGGCTCGACGCGCTGACCCGGTCCACCCTGCCCGCCGCCGACCTGCGCACCCAGGTCGACGGGCTCGCCGGTGAGGTCACCACCGTCCTGCACGACGCGGTCGCGAACGCCCCCAAGGGCGACCCGAAGACCGACGTCACGCTCCACCGCCACCTGGACGGCTGGCCCCAGGGCCGCTGACCCCCGCGCCCCGCCGCCGCACGGCAACCACCCATCGCGCACCGCACGCCGGCCGCCGGGTCCACGACCGCCTCTCGTGGACCCGGCGGCCGGCCGTGTCCATTGACACGGGGTACGACCGGAAGGAGACTGCGAAGACCTCAGTGAAGGAAGTTTCACCACGCGAACAAACAGGGTGAACGAACGGAAGGGAACGACCGATGCGCACCACCGTCGGCATCATCGGAGCCGGACCGGCCGGGCTCCTCCTGGCCCGGCTGCTGCACAACGCGGGCATCGACTCGGTCGTCCTGGAGAGCCGCGACCGCGCCTATGTCGAGCACCGCCAGCGCGCCGGGATCCTGGAGCAGGGCACGGTGGACGTGCTGCGCGCGGCCGGCGCCGGGGAGCGCATGGACCGCGAGGGGCTGCGCCACGACGGCATCGAGCTGCGGTTCGCCGGGCAGCGCCACCGCGTGGACTTCCCCGGCCTGACCGGCGGGCGGTCCGTGACCGTCTACGCGCAGACCGAGGTCTGCAAGGACCTCATCGCCCTCCAGCTGGCGGAGGGCGGCCCGCTGCTCTTCGAGGCGGAGGCGCTGGCGGTGGAGGACGCCGAGGGCGAGCGGCCCCGGGTGCGGTTCCGGCACGAGGGCCGGGAGGACGTCCTGGAGTGCGCGTACGTCGTCGGCTGCGACGGCTTCTGGGGAGTGGCCCGCACCGCGTTCCCCGAGTCCCTCTCCAGGGTCTTCGAGCGGACGTACCCCTACGCCTGGCTGGGCATCCTCGCCGACGTCGCGCCCTCCCACGACGAGCTGGTCTACGCCCGCCACGAGCGCGGCTTCGCCCTGCTCTCCATGCGCTCCCCGGCCGTCTCCCGCCTCTACCTCCAGGTGCCGGCGGACACCGACGCGCAGAGCTGGAGCGACGAGGCGATCTGGGACGAGCTGGAGCGGCGCCTCGAGACCGACGACGACTGGCGTCTGGAGCGCGGCCCGATCACCCAGAAGTCGGTCACCCCCATGCGGTCCCACGTCCACGAGCCCATGCGGCACGGACGGCTCTTCCTCGCCGGGGACGCCGCCCACATCGTGCCGCCGACCGGCGCCAAGGGGCTGAACCTGGCGGTCGGCGACGTCGTGACCTTCGCGCGGGCCCTCGTGCACGAGAAGGAGACGGGCTCACCCGAGCTGCTCGACGCCTACTCGGCGACCTGCCTGCGCCGGGTCTGGCAGGCCGAGCGGTTCTCCTACGACATGACGACGCTGCTCCACCCCGGCCCCGACGACTCGCCGTTCGACGCCCGGCTCCAGCTGGCCCGGCTCGGCCGGATCGCCTCCTCCCGGGCGGCCGAGACCGACCTCGCCGAGGCGTACACCGGGTTCCCCCTGGAATGAAGCCCTCCGCGACCGGGAATGAGGGGTCCGCACGGCGTGTTGCGCAGCACGGCGGGGGAAAGATCCTCCCCAGGTAGCATGGCAGACTTTTGCCAATCCATTACTCTTGACGCCAAGGCCACGCACGGTGGCCATGGAGGAGTGAAATGAGGAGCAGCAACCCGGTCTTCTCGCGACGGGGGTTCAGCCGCGACAACGGCTACGCGGGCTTCAACGCCGCGCCGCAGGCCGGGTACGCACAGGGCAACCCGTACGCGCAGAACCCCTACGCGAACAACCCCTACGCGCAGGCGGACGTCCAGCAGGGCGCCCCGCCGCAGGCCCCGGCCACCACCGGCCGCATGACCATGGACGACGTGGTCCTGCGCTCGGCCATGACGCTGGGCACGGTCGCCGTCGGCGCGGTCCTCGCCTGGGCCCTGCTGCCGGTCTCCAGCACCAGCTTCGGCCTGGCCTTCGGCTCCGCGATCGTCGCGATGGTCCTGGCCCTGATCCAGAGCTTCAAGCGCACCCCGGTGCCCGCGCTGATCCTCGGCTACGCCGCGTTCGAGGGTGTCTTCCTCGGCGTCATCAGCGAGATGTACAACAGCCAGTGGAGCGGCGCCCCGTTCCAGGCGGTGCTGGGCACCATGGCGGTCTCGGCCGCCACCCTGCTGGTCTACCGGGCCGGCTGGATCCGGGTCACCGCCCGCTACGCCCGGATCGGCATGGCCATCGCCATCGCCTTCGTGCTGGTCATGGCGGTCAACCTGCTGCTGGTGGCGTTCGGTGTCGCCGGGGACGGCGGACTGCGCAGCTTCGGCCCGCTCGGCGCGATCGTCGGCATCATCGCGATCCTGCTCGGCGCGTTCTTCCTGACCCTCGACTTCAAGCAGATCGAGGACGGCATCGCGTACGGCGCCCCGAAGAACGAGGCCTGGCTGGCCGCGTTCGGCCTCACCATGACGCTGGTGTGGATCTACGTCGAGATGCTGCGCCTGGTGGCGATCTTCAGCAGCAACGACTAGCCGGTGAGCCGAGAAGGGCCCCGGGGCACCGCCCCGGGGCCCTTCGCCGTCCGTCGTGGGCGCCTACAGGAGTTTGCGCGCCGCCCTCCTCAGGTCGTACTCGTGGATCAGCGCCTTCGCGTGGCCGTAGGCGAG
The DNA here is from genome assembly GCF_040640875.1 of Streptomyces sp. NPDC021562. Taxonomy (NCBI): domain Bacteria; kingdom Bacillati; phylum Actinomycetota; class Actinomycetes; order Kitasatosporales; family Streptomycetaceae; genus Streptomyces; species Streptomyces sp. NPDC021562. The sequence continues at coordinate 28,354 of NZ_JBFACN010000039.1, read as the reverse complement.
GTTGTGTTCGTGGCGGAGCCAGCTGACCTTTTCCTCGAAGCGGAAGAGGGACGGGCCTTCGTCGACGGTGCGCAGCCAGTCGGACACTTCACGACCGGTGCAGTGGGGGATGCGGGCGAGCAGGTTGCGATGGGTCTCCTCGGAGAAGACTTGGGACATCGGCGCCTCCGGTGCGCAAAGGGGGTTGTAGCCGGTCCTTCACGTCACCGTGCCTGAGTGTTGGCGCGTTGGCAACAGTCGCGACGCGTCCTGGCCGAAGAGCCGACGGGACGCGTTACGCTCGCGGCGTGGTTGATACGACGCCTCTTACCCGTGCCGTGGAGCATTTCGCCGACAAGTTGAGGGCGGCGCCCCAGAGTCGGTTGCAGAGGGGAGCGGCCGCGGAGGCGCTGGCGCTGGCCCGGCAGTTGGCCGACTGGGCGCAGTCCGTGGAGGAGCCGGGCGGCACGGTCCGGGAGATGCCGGACGCGGGGATGTTCGCGGTGGCCGACCAAATCACGGTGGCCGGGAACGACTTGGCGGTGGTGCTGGAGAGCGACGCCGAGGTGGGGGACGCGGTGCGGATGGTGGAGGCTGCGCAGAAACGGGCGGGGGTGTGAGCCGAGCGTTCCAGGGTGCGGCTGCGCGGGGAACTGCGCGGCCGGCCGCGACGCACCCGCACCCTGGAACGCACCCCGGCGTCTCAGAGTGACGCTATGACGCGGTCCGCCAGGATGTACACGTTCTCTTCGCCGCACGCGAACGTCAGCGTGTACGCGCCCGAGATCCCCGACCCGCCCAGCAGGTACGGCGTCTCCCCGGCGCCCAGGGCGGCAGCCAACCGCTCCGCCGTCTCCCGGTGCCCCGGCGTCATGCACAGGGTCGTGCCGTCGGCGAAGACGTAGACGTCCAGCGTCCCCAGCGGACCCGGCCGCACGTCGGAGAGCTCGATCTGGGACTCGGCCAGCTGCTCCAGCGTCGCGACCGTGCGCTCGTGGTCGTTCACCATCGGCGACTGCACCGGCACGAAGTCAGGGTGGGACGGGTGCCGGCGCCGTGCCGCGGCCAGCTCGGGGGAGTCCCCGGTGAACTCGTCGGGCTCCGCCGCCGACTCGGCGACCGGCTCCAGCCCGACGAAGTCGGTCTGCCGGGGCAGGAACAGCTCGCCGTCCGCCAGGCCCAGCAGCGACGGCGCGTCGGACGTGTCGCGGGCCTCCTGCGCGGCCCAGAAGGCACGCGCCTCGGCCAGCTCCCGCTCCCGCTCCTCGGCCAGCGCCTCCGCCACCGCGGCCCGTATCGCCTCGGCGTCGGTGTGGCTACGGGCGGCGGGCAGCAGGGCGCGCATGGCGGCGGCCTGGTTCTGGGCCAGCTGGGTGTGCAGCTCGGCGAGCTGGCGGCGCAGCTTCAGTACGGTGCGCAGGACAGCGACGCCCACGGCGCCCGTGGCGGCCGTGGTGAGCAGCAAGGCGATCGGCATGGCGCTCACTGACGTACTCCCGGTTCAAAGTCGACCCCCGACTTCCTACATCAGCTTGAAGGGCGGACTACCAAGCTGTCAGTGCGTAACGTCACGAAACGGACAGGGAATTGGCCCTGGGGTCTCTCGGGGCTCCGCTCTGACCTGCTGTGATACCTCCGTCAGGGAGATAGGTCACATCCTGAGGGAGATTGGATCACAAATCGGCCCGGCGTTCGGGGGTTTCTCGAACACCGGGCCGTAACGTCACGGTCGGTTCCGTGACGGTCACTCAGAGGTCAGCTCAGGCGCTCGATGACCATCGCCATGCCCTGGCCGCCGCCGACGCACATGGTCTCCAGGCCGAACTGCTTGTCGTGGAACTGGAGGGAGTTGATCAGCGTGCCGGTGATGCGGGCGCCGGTCATGCCGAAGGGGTGGCCGACGGCGATGGCGCCGCCGTTCACGTTCAGCTTCTCCAGCGGGATGTCCAGGTCGCGGTAGGAGGGGATCACCTGGGCGGCGAACGCCTCGTTGATCTCGACCAGGTCGATGTCGTCGATGGTGAGGCCGGCGCGGCGCAGGGCCTGCTTGCTCGCCTCCACCGGGCCGAGGCCCATGATCTCGGGGGAGAGGCCGGTGACACCGGTCGACACGATGCGGGCGAGCGGGGTGAGGCCCAGCTCACGGGCCTTGGTGTCGCTCATGGTGACGACCGCGGCGGCGCCGTCGTTGAGCGGGCAGCAGTTGCCGGCGGTGACCAGCCCGTCGGGGCGGAAGACCGGCTTGAGGCCCGCGACGCCCTCCAGGGTGACGCCGGCGCGCGGGCCGTCGTCCTTGCTGACCACCGTGCCGTCGGGGAGGGTGACCGGGGTGATCTCGCGCTCCCAGAAGCCGTTCTTGATGGCTTCCTCGGCGAGGTTCTGGGAGCGGACGCCGAACTCGTCCATGTCCTGGCGGGTGACGCCCTTGATCCGGGCCAGGTTCTCGGCGGTCTGGCCCATCGCGATGTACGGGTCGGGGAGCAGGCCGTCCTCGCGCGGGTCGTGCCAGGTGGAGCCGGTCGAGGCGGCGGTGGCGGCGGTGCGCTCCTGGGCCTCGGCGAAGAGCGGGTTCATGGTGTCCGGCAGGCCGTCCGAGCTGCCTTTGGCGTAACGGGAGACCATCTCGACGCCGGCCGAGATGAAGACGTCGCCCTCGCCGGCCTTGATCGCGTGCAGGGCCATGCGGCTGGTCTGCAGGGACGAGGAGCAGTAGCGGGTGATCGTGGTGCCGGGCAGGTGGTCCATGCCCATCTGCACGGCGACGATCCGGCCGAGGTTGTAGCCCTGCTCGCCGCCGGGGAGGCCGCAGCCGAGCATCAGGTCGTCGATGTCCCTCGGGTCCAGCTCGGGGACCTTCGCCAGGGCGGCCTGGATGATCGTCGCGGTGAGGTCGTCGGGGCGCAGGTCCTTCAGGGAGCCCTTGACGGCACGGCCGATCGGGGAACGGGCGGTCGAGACGATGACGGCTTCGGGCATCACGGCTCCAATGAGGGGGTTGGCAGGGCCGCTTCGGAAGTTACCTGTACGTATCTCATCGGTCACCGGTGTCGGAGTGTGACACTGACCGCACTTTCTAAGCGCTTGCTTTTGTCCGCTACTCGGCTGTCCCCGCCCTCGACCTCGCCTCCCCGGAAGCCTGGTCGGACGGGAGCGGCTCCACCTGCCGGCGCCGGCGGCGTTTCAGCAGGGCCCACGGGCCGCGCGGGCCCGTCGGCATGGCCGCCGTGACCTCCGTGCCGGCCTCGGCGGCCGCCTCCGCCGCGGCGCGGGCCACCGGGAGGAAGCCCTCGCGGCGGGTGACGTCGGGGCGCTCCTCCTCCGGCCACAGGCCGAGGGCCGCGCAGACGGTGGGCAGCACGGCCATCGCCGCCGTGGCGTAGCCCTCCGCGGAGGGGTGGTAGTTGTCGGGGCCGAACAGCTCGCGCGGGTTCGCCGCGAACTCGGGGCCCAGCAGGTCACCGAGCGACACCGTGCGGCCGCCCTGCTCCACCGTGCCGATCGTCTGGGCCGCCGCCAGCTGCCGGGAGGCCCGCCGGGCCAGCCAGCGCAACGGCTGCCGTACCGGCTCGATCGTGCCCAGGTCGGGACAGGTGCCGACCACCACCTCGGCGCCTGCCGTGCGCAGCCGGCGGACCGCCGCCGACAGGTGCCGGACCGAGCGGGTGGGCGGCATGCGGCGCGTGACGTCGTTCGCGCCGATCATGATCACGCAGACGTCGGGGACGGGCGAGCCCGCGGCCAGGACCAGTGCCACCTGGCGGTCGAGGTCGTCGGACTGGGCGCCGGGCAGCGCCACGTTGGTGAGGTCGACCGGGCGTTCCGCGACGGCCGCCAGGCCCGACGCCAGCAGGGCGCCCGGCGTCTGGGCGGCCCGGTGCACGCCCTGGCCCGCAGCCGTGGAGTCGCCCAGCATGGTCAGCCGCAGCGGCGGCTCACCGGCCGCGTCGTACCCGAGGCCGTACCGGCCGTCGGCGGTCGGCACCCGTCCGCCGCTGTGGCCGTTGTGCACCGCCGCCTGGGCCATCCGCACCTCGGCCAGCACCAGCCCCACCGCGGCCGCGCCGACCAGTCCGATCCCGCCTCCGCCGTACGCCGCACCGGCCGCGATCCGCCGGGCCACCCGCGCCCTCGACATGTTCGTCATGCGTCGCCGCCACCTCCTCGTTGCCGTACATCCACTCCTTGCCCCGTACCGCCCGTCCGCCAATCTCAACAGGGAGTGAACCTCCGGCATGCCCCGTAGGCTGGCCGCACCACCAGGACCACATGTATGCAAGCGACCGGAGACAACGGTGCAATACCACGACTCGATGATCAGCCTCGTCGGCAACACCCCGCTCGTGAGGCTCAACAGCGTCACCCAGGGCATCTCGGCCACCGTGCTCGCCAAGGTCGAGTACTTCAACCCGGGCGGGTCCGTGAAGGACCGCATCGCGCTGCGGATGATCGAGGCCGCCGAGAAGAGCGGGGAGCTGCGGCCGGGCGGCACCATCGTCGAGCCGACCAGCGGAAACACCGGGGTGGGGCTGGCGATCGTGGCCCAGCAGAAGGGCTACAAGTGCATCTTCGTGTGCCCCGACAAGGTGAGCACCGACAAGATCAACGTGCTGCGCGCGTACGGTGCCGAGGTCGTGGTCTGCCCGACCGCCGTCGACCCCGAGCACCCGGACTCGTACTACAACGTCTCCGACCGCCTGGTCCGCGAGACGCCGGGCGCCTGGAAGCCGGACCAGTACTCCAACCCCAACAACCCCCTCTCGCACTATCACTCGACCGGCCCCGAGCTGTGGGAGCAGACCGAGGGGAAGATCACCCATTTCGTCGCGGGCGTCGGCACCGGCGGCACCATCTCCGGCACCGGGCGCTACCTGAAGGACGCCAGCGAGGGACGCGTCCGGGTGGTCGGCGCGGACCCGGAGGGCTCCGTGTACTCCGGCGGCTCCGGACGGCCGTACCTCGTCGAGGGCGTCGGTGAGGACTTCTGGCCCACCGCCTACGACCGGACCGTCGCCGACGAGATCGTCGCCGTGTCCGACAAGGACTCCTTCCAGATGACCCGGCGCCTCGCGAAGGAGGAGGGCCTGCTGGTCGGCGGCTCCTGCGGGATGGCGGTCGTGGCCGCGCTGCGGGTGGCCGAGCGGCTCGGCCCGGACGACGTGGTCGTCGTCCTGCTCCCGGACAGCGGCCGCGGCTACCTCAGCAAGATCTTCAACGACGAGTGGATGGCCGACTACGGCTTCCTGGAGGACGAGGGCCCGAGCGCCCGCGTGGGCGACGTGCTCAGCGACAAGGCGGCCGGCGCCATCCCCTCCCTCGTCCACATGCACCCCGAGGAGACCGTCGGCCAGGCCATCGAGGTGCTCCGCGAGTACGGCGTCTCGCAGATGCCCGTCGTCAAGCCGGGCGCCGGGCACCCGGACGTGATGGCCGCCGAGGTCGTCGGCTCGGTCGTCGAACGGGAGCTGCTGGACGCGCTGTTCAGCAAGCGCGCCTCCCTGGAGGACCCGCTGGAGAAGCACATGTGCGCCCCGCTGCCGCAGGTCGGCTCCGGTGAGCCGGTCGGGGACCTGATGACGGTGCTGGGCTCGGCGGACGCGGCGATCGTCCTCGTCGAGGGCAAGCCCACCGGCGTGGTCAGCCGCCAGGACCTGCTGGCGTTCCTCGCCAAGGGCGGGAAGCAGTAGCGAATCCACGGTGAACGGCCCGTGAACCGGCGGAACTTCCCGTTTCCCCGGTGAGGTGGCGGACTTCGCGGAAGTGGTACGAGCGTGTCACGTACACGCAGCACACGCTTAACACGGGTCCGGCACATTAGTGGGTGTCGGCAGGGCGGGAGCGGCTCCCCGCCCCAGCCGGCGCCGAACGTCCAAGGACCTCCGGAGCGGCTCCCGGACCTCCATGGACGCCGGACGTGAGACCCGGCCCTGACCCGGTCAGCGTCCCTCGCGGGGACCGCCGTCGTCCCGCCCCCCGTCAAGGGGGTGCGGCGGTCCCCGCGCACACACCTCCCGGCGGCCTCAGCCCGCCGTCGTCGCCCGCCAACTGCCGAGCAGCGCCAGCCGCGCCGCCGTCTCCGAACCCGGCTCGGGTGTGTACGCGACGAGCGTCTGGTCCGGGTCCTCCGGCACCGCCAGGGTCTCGTAGGGCAGCGTGAGCAGGCCCGCCACCGGGTGCCGGACGCGTTTCACGCCGTACGCGCAGGCCTTGACCTCGTGGTCCGCCCACAGCCTGCGGAAGTCCGCGCTCTTGACGGACAGTTCGCCGACCAGGGCGGTCAGGGCGGGGTCGTCGGGGTGCAGGCCCGCGCTGATGCGCAGGTTGGCGACGGTCTGGGCGGCGATCGCCGCCCACTCGGGGTAGAGGTCGGCCGCGGCCGGGTCCAGGAAGACCATCCGGGGCATGCTGCGGGCGGCCGGGTCCAGCGCGCCGAAACCGAGCAGCGCGTCGGCGAGCGCGTTCCAGGCCAGCACCTCCATCCGGCGGCCCAGCACGAACGCCGGGGACCGCTCCATGGCGTCCAGCAGCAGCTGCACCCCGGGCCGCACCCGCGGAACCGAGGGACGTCGGACAGCCCTGCCCGGCTGTGGGCGGGCCACCGCGCGCAGGTACGCGTGCTCGGTCTCGTCCAGCCGCAGCACCCGCGCGACCGCGTCCAGCACCGCGTCGGACACTCCCCCGGACTTCGTCCGGGAGGTGCCCCCAGTGCCCCGTCCCTGCTCCAGCCGGATGTAGTAGTCGACGCTGACCCCCGCCAGCTGCGCCACCTCCTCGCGGCGCAGCCCCGGTACGCGGCGCCGCCCGTACGAGGGCAGCCCCACCTCCTCGGGCCGGATGCGGGCGCGGCGCGAGCGCAGGAAGTCTCCGAGGTCCCCGTCCATGGGTTCGATCGTAGGGGAGCGGCCGCTGCCCAGCCTGGTACTGGTGGACCCAGGAAAAGCGTCGCCCTGGGTAGGGCCGCCGGACCGGCCGAAGGTGGAGGCACGCCACCGGGACCGACCCGGCGGCACCGACCAGGGAGCACCTCATGTCGTACGACAGCCTGTCCGGCCGTACCGCCGTCGTCACCGGAGCCGCCAGTGGGATCGGGGAGGCCGTGGCCGTGCGGCTCGCCGAGGAGGGCGCCCGGGTGGCGCTGCTCGCCCGGCGTGCCGACCGGCTGGAGGCGGTGGTGGCGAAGATCCGGGCGGCCGGCGGCGAGGCCCTCGCGGTGGCCGCCGACGTCACCGACGACGCCTCCGTGCAGGGGGCGGCGGACGCCGTGCACGAGGCCTTCGGCACCGTGGACCTCGTCGTCAACAACGCCGGTGTGATGCTGCCGCACCCGGTCGACGACGGCCGCCTCGACGAGTGGCAGCGCATGATCGACACCAATGTGACCGGCGTGCTGCGGGTGCTGCGGGCCTTCACCGGGGACCTGGTGGCGGCGGCCGCGCGGGGCCGTACCGCCGACCTCGTCAACGTCTCGTCCATCGGCGCGCACCTCGTCTTCCCCACCTACGCCGTGTACGGCGCCACCAAGGCCGCCGTCACCCAGCTCTCGCAGGCGCTGCGCGCCGAGTTCGGGCCGCGGGACGTGCGGGTCACCAACGTCGAGCCGGGCCTCACGGAGACCGAACTGGCCGACCACATCGGGTCGGCCGAGGGGCGCGCGCAGGTCGACGGCATGCTGGCGCAGATGGGCGCTCTGGCCGCCGCGGACCTCGCCGACCTGGTGGGCTACGTGACCAGCCGGCCCCGGCACGTCAACCTGAGCCAGGTCGTCGTCCTGCCGACCCGTCAGGCCTGACCGGGCAGGGTACGACCGGGGGGCCGGCCTCAGTCCTCGCGGCCGGGGCCGCGGAACAGGCCGGGGTTGAGGCGGACCGCCTGGGCCATGTTGACGCCGACGATGCCGACCCAGGCGGCGATCAGGCCGGTCATGCCCGCGAAGGCGCCGCCGATCGCGGACAGCGGGATCGCCAGCACCAGCGAGACGATCCCGAAGCCGAACCGCTCGCCCCAGGAGTCGGTGCCCCGGGACCGCCGGGCCCCGCGGGCCGCCTGCATCTGCTGCTCGGCCAGGCCCCTGCGCAGCCGGCGCTCCACCGCGCCGTCGATCCGGCTGTCGATCTTCTCCAGGAAGGAGTCGACCAGCTCGGACTCGTACTCCGGCCCCAGCTCCCCGCGGGCGTGCAGGGTGGCGGCGAGGTCCTTCTTCAGATCGGTGTCACGCGCGTCCGTCATGGCGCCCACGGTAGGCAGCCGGGACGCCGCGCGCACTGGGGCAGGCCCCCGCATCGCACCGGGGGTCCGCCCCTCAGGGCAGCAGCGACACGAGGCCGCAGGCCGGGTCGAACCGCGCCGCGACCACCGACGCCCCGGCGAACGCGGAGTCCGCCCTGATCGCGTCCCGCACCCACACCGCGTGCGCCCGCACGGTGTGGGCGGCCCAGTCCCCGGGCAGCGCCCTGGTACGGCGGGCGGCCGGGGCGATCTCCTCGACGAGGAGGTGGAGGTGAGCGGGGACGGGCGCACCGGTGCGGAGCCGGCCGAGGGTGGCGGTGACCGCCCCGCAGCCCTCGTGGCCGAGGACCACGACCAGCGGGACGCGTAGTTCGGCCACCGCGTACTGGATGGAGCCGAGCACCGCCTCGTCCAGCACCTGCCCGGCCGTCCTTATGCACAGCAGGTCGCCGAGGTCCTGGTCGAAGACCAGCTCGGGCAGGATCCCGGAGTCGATGCAGTCCAGGACGACGGCGAAGGGCCGCTGTGCGGAGATCCGCCCGCGGCGCGCGCGGCCGGTGGCGTAGCGCCGGTTGCCCTCCAGCAGTTCGTCGAGGGCGGCGCTGGTCGAGCAGCGGGCGGCGGCCGGCGCGCCGACGGCGGTGGCCGCCGGTAGGGCCCGGGGGTTCGAGGCCATGACGCTTCCTCAGGTGGGGTGCCTGTCGAGCTTCATCACTGTACGCGGCGGAAACGTTACTCTCTGTTCCTATTTAACGATCCTTGGCCGTATCATCGACCGCGCGATACCCGGCGCGGACACCGGCCGGGACGGGAGGTCCCGCCGTTTCTGAGGGGGACGTCAGGGGATGGCCCGCGATCCCGGGCGCCGTATCGTCGCCGTGTCCCCCGGCCCGGAGGACCTCCGTTGCGGAAGGCGGTCAGCGCGTGGACGCCGTGACCATCAAGGGCACCACCCGGCTGTACGCGGTGCTCGGCGACCCGGTCTCCCAGGTGCGGGCACCGGCCCTGCTCAACCCGCTGTTCGCGGGGATCGGCCTGGACGCCGTGCTGGTGCCGGTCGAGGTGTCCCCGGCCGGACTCGCGGACGCCGTACGGGGGTTGACGGCCGTACGCAACCTCGACGGGCTGCTGGTCACCGTGCCGCACAAGACGGCCTGCCGGGAGCTCGCCGACCGGGTGACCGAGGCCGCGGCGCTCAGCGGCTCCGTCAACGCGCTGCGCCGGCTGCCGGACGGCGGCTGGGAGGGCGCGAACTTCGACGGGGAGGGGTTCGTCCGGGGCCTGCGCACCGCCGGGCACGAGCCGCGCGGCGCGACGGTGTGCCTGGCCGGGGCGGGCGGCGCCGGCTCGGCGATGACCGTCGCGCTGCTGCGGGCGGGCGCCCACGTCACCGTGTGGGACGCGGACGCGGACCGCGCGGCCGCACTGGCCGCCCGGCTCGCCCCGCACTTCCCGGGCCGGCTCGTCGCCGCCCCCGGGCACGTCGACGCGGACCTCGCCGTCAACGCCACCCCGGCGGGCCTGCGCCCCGGCGACCCGCTGCCCTTCAGCCCGGCCGCACTGCGCCCCGGCACGCTGGTGGCCGACATCATCATGTCGCCGCGTCGCACCGCCCTGCTGCGGGCGGCCGAGGAGTCGGGCCTCGCGGTCCACCACGGTGAGCCGATGCTGGCCGAACAGATCACGCTGTACCGGGACTTCTTCCGACTGGGCTGACCTGTGCCCCAGGGCGCAGATGGGCACCCGGTTACCGCTCAGTGGCCTCGGCCCCGAACGGCCTGCCTACTGTCCTGGGCATGCCTCCACTCATCCAGACCACCGCCGCGGCGAGCAGCGCCGCCCTGCCTTCCGCAGTGGCCGAACGGGTGGCCGACGCGCTCGACCGACCCGCGGCCCAGCAGCCGCAGTACCCGGACCCGGCCCGGGTCGCCGAGGTGCGCGCCCGCCTGGAGCGGCTGCCCTCGCTCGTCCTGCCCGGCGAGGTCGACCGGCTGCGCCGGCGGCTCGCCGAGGTCGCCCACGGACGCGCGTTCCTGCTGCACGGCGGGGACTGCGCGGAGACGTTCGAGGGCAACACCGGGGAACACGTCCGCGCGAACATCCGCACGCTGCTGCAGATGGCCGTCGTCCTGACGTACGGCGCGAGCCTGCCCGTGGTGAAGGCCGCGCGGATCGCCGGCCAGTACGCCAAGCCCCGTTCGAAGCCCTCCGACGAGCTGAACCTGCCGGTCTACCGCGGGGACATCGTCAACTCCGCCGAGCCCAGCCCGGCCGCCCGCGTCGCCGACCCGGAACGCATGATCGAGGCGTACGCCCACTCCGCCGCCGCCCTCAACCACGTGCGGGCGATGGCCGACTCCGGCATGGCCGACCTGGACCGGGTGCAGGGCTGGAACCTCGACTTCGTCCGGGCCTCGCCGGCCGGCCAGGGGCTGCGCGCCCTCGCCGCCGAGATCGACAGCGGGCTGCGCTTCATGAAGGCCTGCGGCGCCGACCACCGGGCGCTTCACACCACCGAGGTGTACGCCGCCCACGAGGCACTGCTCCTCGACTACGAGCGGGCCCTGCTGCGCGGTGCCGTCGACGAGGACACCGGCCGTACGGCGCTGTACGGGCTCTCCGGGCACTTCCTGTGGATCGGTGAGCGCACCCGCGACCTGGACGGCGCGCACATCGCGCTCGCCGCGCAGCTGGCCAACCCGATCGGGCTGAAGATCGGCCCGGGGACCAGTCCCGAGCAGGCCGTCGAGTACGTCCGGCGGCTGGACCCCGACCGGGTGCCCGGCCGGCTCACGCTCATCTCCCGGATGGGCCGGGGCCGGGTCCGCGAGGTCCTGCCGCCGATCGTGGAGAAGGTCACCGCGCTCGGTCACCGGGTGGTGTGGCAGTGCGACCCGATGCACGGCAACACCCAGGAGACGGAGAGCGGCTACAAGTCCCGGCACTTCGACGACATCCTCGACGAGGTGCGCGGCTTCTTCGAGGTGCACCGGGCGCTGGGCACCCACCCGGGCGGCCTGCACGTGGAGCTGACCGGCGACCGGGTCACCGAATGCCTCGGCGGTGCCGCCGAACTCGACGACACCGCGCTCGCGGCCCGCTACGAAACCCTCTGCGACCCCCGCCTCAACCCCGAACAGTCCGTGGAACTCGCGTTCCTCGTGGCCGAGTTGATGCGCGGATGACAGCCCTGCGGCAGCCGGGGCCGCCCCCGGCCGGGCCCTCCGTGCCCGGGCGGGGGAACGGTCGGGCACGGAGGGAGTTCTCAGGACGACCGCACGGAGGCCGGACCGGCGCCGGGCACGCTCCCCGCCGCCCGCACCTCGACGACGTCGGCCGGGGGCTCCGCCGCCTCGCCGACGGTCCTCGGGTGCGCGGCCCGCGCCGCCCCCGTCGCCTTGGCGGCCCGGTCCGCGCGGGAGCGGCTCAGGTAGCGCATCGCGGGCGTCTCCACGCAGGTGTACAGCAGCCAGCCGGCGAGCAGGGTGGCCGCGAACATGCCGATCATCACCAGGATCGCGACGGGGGTGCTGAACGTGCCGTTGCCGAGGACCGCCTGCCGGCCCCAGAAGATGACCACGCCCTGGCTCAGGTAGAAGCCGAAGGACACGTTGCCGAGCCAGACGAGGACCCTGCCGTCCAGGCGGGTGCGCACCCCGTGCGCGTCGGCGCGGGCCACCGAGGCGATGGCGACACCGAACGGGACGATCGTGGTGGCGACGAAGTCGAACGGCGCCGGCACGTACATGGCGGCGGCGTACCCGGCCACCAGCAGCGCCACCACCCACCCTGCCGGGATCCGCGGCCAGCGGCCGGCGATGACCAGCCGGGCCAGCAGCATCCCGAGGACGAACTCGAACATCCGCATCGGCGGGAACGTGTAGTTGAACCAGTTCTGGGTCGGGGAGAGCGGGATCACCGGCAGCCGGGGGGTGTCGGGCAGCAGGAACTTCGTCACCAGGCCGACCCCGACCGGGGCCGCCGCCGTCCCGGCCGCCCACCACCACAGGTGCTCCACCCTGATGCGCCGCACCACGAGCAGCAGCAGCGGGAAGGACAGGTAGAACAGCAGTTCCGAGCACAGTGACCAGGACGGCGCGTTCACGCTCATCTGCACGGTGAATTTGTCTATCCAGGAGTTCACCAGGAAAAGATTCGGCATCCAGGTGCTCACCGGCGTGTACGCGGACGCGAACAGCAGCATGGCGGCCGCCCACATCACCAGGTGATTCGGAAAAACCTTGGCGAGCCGGCGCCGCCAGTAGGCGGTGAGCCGCTCACCGGGCCGCGCCGACCAGGTGATGACGAATCCGCTCAGCAGGAAGAAGAAGGAGACGCCGAGGTAGCCGGCCGGGCCGAAGAACTTCAACAGGCCCTGGGCGACGTCCTTGTCGGCGAACGGGTTGACCGGCCCCGTCGGGTCGACCGGCCCGATCGGCTGCAGGGAGTGGATGAAGAAGACGAGGAGCGCGGCGAAGAACCGCATGCCCGTCAGGGACGGCAGCGCTTTCCGTCGTGCTCTGGATGCACCGGAATCCACTTCCGGAATGGTTGCGGTCACGATCGACTCCTGTTTCTCCCTGGGCGGTTGACCGACTCGAAATCCGAAGACGTCAGGAGCGTAGGGGTGAAGGGCGGCGCACCGGCACCCGTATATTCCTCCGCCCTATTTCCACAGGGGAATTCAGGGGGGAGGTAGGGGAATTCAGGACCGGCCGCCCGGCCCTAGCGTTCTCGCGTATTCACGGCAACGGAGGGATCATGATGGATCGAAGGAAGCTGCTGCGCGCCGGCGGTGCGGTGGCCGTCTCGGCCGCCGCGATGTCGGCGGCCACCTCGTCGGCGTCGGCCGTCGTGCGCAGCACCGGAACCCCGGACTGGCAGAGCCTGCGGGAGGCCGTCGGCGGCGATGTCGTGCTGCCCACGGACGCCTCCTACGACACCGCCAAGCAGCTGGCCATCGGCGAGTTCGACAGCCTCACCCCGCAGGCCGTCGTCTACGCCGAGAACGCCCGGGACGTACGGACCGCGATCCGTTTCGCGGCCGACAACGGCGTCAAGCCCCGGGTGCGCAGCGGTGGCCACAACTTCCTCGGCTGGTCCTCCGGCGAGGGCATGATCCTCGACGTCCGCCGGATGAACCACGTGACCGGCGCGGGTGCGCCGACCGTGCACGTCGGCCCCGGCACCGTGAGCATCGAGGCGCTGAACGCGCTGAAGCCGTACAACCAGCAGCTGGTGACGGGCACCTGCCACGACGTCGCCGTCGGCGGCTACGTCTCCGGCGGCGGGGTCGGCTACCAGAGCCGTGGCTTCGGCATCGGCTCCGACCGGCTGGTCTCCGCCAAGGTGGTGCTGGCCGACGGCCGGCTGGTGACCGCGAGCGAGACCAGCAACCCCGACCTGTTCTGGGCACTGCGCGGCAGCGGCGGCGGCAACTTCGGCGTCGTCGTCGACTTCGAGCTGCGGCCGATCTCCGCACCCCGCATGGTCTACTACGAGCAGATCTGGAACTGGGCGGACGCCGAGAGGTTCCTCACCGCCTGGCAGGACTGGTACACCAGCACCCCGCGCCACTCCACCGGCCAGGTCATCGTCATCCAGCCCGACGCCGGCTCCGGCAACCCGCCGGTCGTCCTCCAGCAGGGCGCCTACTACAGCACCCAGGCGGAAGCCGACGCCGGCCTCGCCGAACTCGCCTCCGCGGTGGGCACGCGGCCCGCCAGCAGCCGGGTCCTCGACCTGCCCTTCGACGAGGGCATGCAGTACGTGTACGGGCTCGCCGACGGCGCCTCCCACCCGCGCACCGAGTGGCAGCGGATGCGCGCCCGCGTGGTGGGCCGGCCGCTCGGGTCGGCCGACACCGCCGCCGCGCTCGCCGCGTTCGAGGCCGACCCGCGCGCCGGGCAGACCCGCTACCTCAGCTTCATGGGCCTCGGCGGAGCCGTCGCCGACCTCGCCCCGGACGCCACCGCCTTCGTGCACCGCGACGCCCTGTTCCATGTCGGCTACGGCGTGGCCCTCGGCACCGCCACGCCGAGCGCGGAGGAGGCGGGCGCGGCGGTGGCCTGGGCCACCAAGGGCTTCGACGTCATCGACCCGCTGTCCGACGGCCAGTCCTACATCAACTTCCCCGACCTGTACCTCGACCGCTGGCAGGACGCCTACTACGGCCGCAACTACCCGCGGCTGACGGCCCTGAAGCGGGCCTACGACCCGCACCGCCTGTTCGACTTCCCCCGCGCCATCGGCAACTGACGGACCACCACCCACCGCGCCAGAGAAAGGGCGACCTTCCGATGACGGTCACCGACCACGCCAGCCCGCAGCCCGGTGATGCGGCCGTGCCGCCGCCCGGGTGCCCCATGCACCAGGTGCTCGCCTACCCCTTCGCCGAGCCCGTGGCCACCGACCTGCACCCGAAGTACGCGGAGGTGCGCGCCGAGCAGGCCCTCACCCGCGTCGACATGCAGTACGGCGGCGAGGCCTGGCTCGCCACCCGGCACGCCGACATCAAGACGGTCCTCGCCGACCCCCGCTTCAGCCGCAACGCCACGGTCGGCAAGGACGTGCCGCGCGTCCGCAAGGCCTACGAGGAACTGAACATCGTCTCGATGGACGACCCGGAGCACTCCCGGCTGCGCAAGCTGGTCGCCAAGGCGTTCACCGTGCGGCGCGTGGAGCAGATCCGCCCCCGTGCCCAGCAGATCGCCGACGAACTCCTCGACCGGATGCTCGCCTCCGAGGACCGCACCGGTGACCTGGCGGCCCAGTACGCGTGGATGCTCCCGATCACCGTGATCTGCGAGATGCTCGCCGTGCCGCTGGAGGACCACTACAAGTTCCGCGGCTGGATCGACACCTGGCTGACCATCGGCAACGAGCACACGCTCGAGGAGATGAACGAGGCACGCTTCGAGAAGCTCCCCGAGTACATGTCCGCGCTCATCGCGAAACGGCGCGCCGAACCCGGTGACGACCTGCTCTCCGCGCTGGTCGCCGCCCGCGACGAGGAGGACCGGCTCAGCGAGGAAGAGCTGATCACCATGTCGATCGCGCTCCTCGCCACCGGCCACCACACCACCGCCAACCAGCTCGCCAACCACCTGTACATCCTGCTCAGCCGGCGCGAGGAGTGGGAACGCCTGGTCTCCGAGCCGGAGTTGCTGCCCACCGCCATCGAGGAGCTGCTGCGGGTCACCCCGCTCAGCCCCTACTCCGAGAACACCCGGATCGCCGTGGCCGACGTCGAGCTGGGCGGGCAGCTGGTCCGGGCGGGCGAGGCCGTCATGGTCTTCCCGGCCGTGGCCAACCGCGACCCGCGGGTCTTCGACCGCCCCGAGGAACTCGACCTGACCCGCGAGCACAACCCGCACATCGCCTTCGGCCACGGCATCCACCACTGCCTGGGCGCCCCGCTGGCCCGGCTGGAGCTCCAGGTCGCCCTCGGCACCCTGCTGCGCCGGCTGCCCTCCGTGGAACTGGCCGTGCCCGCCGCCGAGGTGCCGTGGAAGCGCGACCACGTGGTGCGTGGGGTCGCCGCCCTGCCCGTTCGGTGGTGACCGCCGTGACCTGGCACATCGAAGTCGACCGTGGCGCCTGCATGGGCTCCGGGCTGTGCAACGGCACGCTGCCGGACCACTTCCGGCTCGTCGCCGGCAAGGCGGAGCCCGTCCTGCCGAGCATCGAGCCCGACGAGGACGTCCTCGACGCCGCGGACTACTGCCCCTACCGGGCCATCCACATCACCGACCAGGCAACCGGCGAAGACCTGGCTGCCACGGACTGACCCGGGTCCGGCGCGGACCCTGGGGCGGACAGGAGAACGGCGTGACGATCACGACGACGCAACCGGAGCGGTCCCCGGGCGGCCCACCGGACCCGCGCCGCACGGCCGGCGACCGACAGGCGCCGCCGCGCTGGTGGCGGCGGCCCTGGGTGGGCCCGCTCGCCCTGGTGGTGGCGGTGTTCCTGGCCATGGACGTGCCCCGCTACCTCACCTTCGACCCGGCGGAGTCCAAGATCCCGCCGAACCCGCAGTACCCGTGGCACTACCCGGTGCTGGTGGTGCACATCCTGTGCGGCACCGTCGCCATCGTGACCTGCTGCCTTCAGGTGTGGCCGGCCCTGCGGCAGCAGTATCCCAAGGTGCACCGGGTCAGCGGACGGCTCTACGTGGCGGCGGGCGTGCTGCCGGGCGGCCTGGCGGGGCTGGCGGTGGCGTATGCCAGCCCTTCGGGACTGTCCATGCAGCTCAGCACGGCGACCACGTCGGTGCTGTGGATGGCCACGGCCGTGGCGGGGCTGCGCATGGCCCGGCAGGGCCGTATCGCCGACCACCGGCGCTGGATGGTGCGCAGCTTCGCGCTCACCCTGTCGATCGTGGTCAGCCGGGTCCTCGGGGTGGTCTACGACCACACGATCCTGCCGCCGCCCGTCACCCAGAGCGTGCCGGAGCTCATCGCCTGGGGGCAGGAGCGGGCCGGCCTGGCCTCGTGGCCCGGCTGGATCCTGCCGCTGCTGATCGCCGAGTGGTGGCTGGTCGAACGCGGGGCCGGCGCCCGGCACCGCGCCCGCCAGGCCCGCCGCACGGCGGCCGCGCCGAAGGCCTGACCGGGACCCGGTGGGTCCCCCCGGCCGCGGAGGGGCGCACGACAGGAGGGGCTGCCTGCCGTGCGCCCGCCCCGGCCGGGGGGACCCACCGCGTGGCACCGATCCCTGCGGGCGGGACGGTTGCGGCGGGGGGGCGTTCGCCGTGGGGGTGTTTGTGCGGGTGCCCGTACGGATGGGACAGGGGCCGTCCCCGGTAGGGGCGGCCCCTGGCTGTGGGTGGGGGTCAGGGGGTGAGGGTTTCGCGGTGGCCGTGTTCCGCTGTCGACTTGATCGCGTCCAGCAGGCGGTGGGTGCGTACCGCGGTGGTGAAGTCCGGGCCGAACGCGTCGCCCGTACGGATCGCCGCGGCGAGGTCGCTGTACACCTGGGCCACGTTGCTCACCGGCGAGGGCGGTCCGGGCAGCAGCGGCCGGTAGGCGTCCGGCACCGGCACCTCCACCGCGGGCGTGCCGTTCGCCGTGGCGTGGGTCAGCGTGAACCGCGGGCCGACCAGCGAGTCGTCCGAGGAGACCAGGACCAGCCGGCCGGCCCGGCCGTGCACCTCGATACGGAAGCCGTCACCGCGCGGACCGCCCGTCATGAAGTGCGCCGACGCCGCCGCGCCCGAACGCAGCAGACCGCCGGCCACGATCTGGTCCGGCGAGGTGACCTCGATGCGCTCGCCCGTCTCCTCCATCGTCACCCGGTCGATCCGGGTGGTGAGCGTCGCGGAGACCTCGGCGAACTCACCGACGGCGTACTGGAACATGTCCAGCGAGTGGCCCCCGACCACCGCCACGTGGTTGACGCCCTGCGTCCGGTCGAACAGGGCCGCGTACCGCGTCGACCACACCTCCGGGGTGCTCAGCGAGTACAGCAGCGACGCCGACAGCACCTCGCCGATCAGCCCCTGCGCCAGCAGGTCCCGCAGCAGCCGTACCGACGGGTGGTGCCTGCTCTGCAGCCCCACCGCGTGCCGTACCCCGGCGGCCCGTGCCTTCGCCTCGAAGCGCTCGGCGGTCGCCGCGTCCCGGGCCAGCGGCCATTCGCAGTAGACGTGCTTGCCCGCCTCGATCGCGGCCTCCACCAGGCCGTCGCGGCGCGGCAGTTGCACGGCGACGGTGACCAGCTCGACCTCCGGGTCGGCCAGCAGGGCGTGGGCGTCGTCGTAGGCCCGCCCGGCGCCCCAGACCGCGGCCGCCGCCTGCGCCGAACCGCCGCTGGTGCCGGCGACGGCGACGATCTCGAAGTCGTCCAGCGCCGACAGCGCCGGCAGGTGGATGCCTCGCGCCCAGCCGCGTTCGGCGTGCGCGCCGACGACTCCCACTCGGATCCTGTCCGCCACGGTGCAACCTCTTTCGTAGTGAGTGGATTCTGCTCTGTGGATCAACCCGGCCCGCGCGGCCGTCGCGCGCGGACACGCGTCGGAGCGTGACCGGTGGTCCGGTCACGCTCCGACCAGGTGCGGTGCTGTCAGATATGGGCGTTCGCCGTCGCGGTGTCGGCCGCGGCGGCCGGCGCCCCGGCGGGGGCCGCCTCCTTGGGGTCCCTGAGCACGAAGAAGGTCACGCACCAGGCCAGGAACACGAACCCGGCGGCGAACACGAACGCCAGACTGTAGCCGTCCCGCAGCGCCTCCACCTGCGGACGGCCCTGGTGCAGCAGCGTGTTGCTGTGCGAGGTGGCAAGGGTCGCGAGGACCGCGAGACCCACCGCGGCACCCGCCTGCTGCGCCGTGTTGTTCAGTCCGGAGGCCAGACCCGCGTCCTCGGGGGCCGCGCCCGACATGGCGCGCATGATGACCGACGGCACGGTCAGACCCATGCCGAAGCCCTGGATGACGAGCGTGGGGGCCACGTCCACCCAGTAGTCGCCGTCCACGGGCGCCCTGCTCAGCAGCAGCAGGCCACCGCCGAGGAACAGCAGACCGGTCAGCAGCACCCGTCGGGTGCCGAAGCGCCCGGTGAGCTTGGCCGTGAAGAACAGCGACATGGTGCCGATCACCACCGGCGCCGGCAGGAACGCCAGACCGGTCTGCATCGAGTCGAAGCCCAGCACCCGCTGAAGGTACAGCGCGTTCAGGAACTGGAAGCCGAATCCGGCCGCGAACACCAGGACCACCGCCAGGTTGGCGCCGACGATCTCCCTGCTGCGGAAGATCCGCAGCGCCAGCAGCGGACGCCCCGCCGTGGCCTGCCGCCACACGAACGCCCCGAGCAGCGCCACCGCCACCGCCCCGTACAGCGCCAGCTCGCCGCCGCTGAACCGGTTCTCGGAGATCTGCGAGATGGTGAAGACACCCAGCGACAGACCGACCGTCACCAGGACCGCGCCGATCGCGTCGGCGCCCGCGCCCAGCCCGATGCCCGGCTGGGCGGCCAGCTCGCGCAGGCCGAGGACGAGGGCGACCACGCCGATCGGCAGGTTGATCAGGAACACCCAGTGCCAGCCGAGCGCGTCGGTGATGACACCGCCGGCGATCAGGCCGACCGAGGCGCCGCCCGCCGAGACGAAGCTGTAGATGCCCATCGCCTTGGCCTGGTCGCCCGGCTCCGGGTACAGGCCGACGATCATCCCCAGCACCACGGCCGAGGCCAGCGCGGCGCCCACACCCTGGAGGAAGCGGCCCGCGATGAGCAGCTCCGAGGTGTTCGCCAGACCGCACAGCAGGGACGCCACGGTGAAGATGGTCAGGCCGCTGAGGAACACCTTCTTGGTGCCGATCAGGTCGCCGAGCCGGCCGGACAGCAGCAGCAGCCCGGCGAAGGCGATGAGGTAGGAGTTCACCACCCAGGACAGGCCGCTCTGGGAGAAGCCGAGCCCGCTCTGGATGGTCGGAAGGGCGACGGTGACGATCGTCCCGTCAAGGATGATCATCAACTGCATCGCGCAGAGGATGCTGAGCGCGAGGCCGCGGGAACGGCCCAGTGCTGTCGGGGGGGTCATCACTCACTTCTTTCGTCGTCACATCGGGGACGTGGCTCGGTCTTCACAGGGCGCGCCGCGGGCGCGTTCCGCTCGCGCCCGCGCGTGGCTCAAGTACGCCACGCACCGGACCACCACCCGGCAATCGCGCGGTAATCGCGCAGGTGGCGGCGGGTGTTCGGACCCGCGGGCACCCGCCGCGGGCCACCTCGGAACACGCTTCACACGGTGCTGAGCGCGGGCTGGAGGGCGTCGCGCAGGGCGTCGACGAGCGCGCCCGCCGCCTCGGCGCCGTCCGCCGCGCCGAACGCGTAGGTGTCGGGACGCACCAGCACACAGCGGGCCCCGATCCCGGCGAGGTACGCGCCGAAGCCGCCCTCGACGTCCACGACCGCGTCCGCCGGTGCCGTCGCCGCGTCGGTGCCGGCCGGCAGCAGCCGCACCAGGCGGACGCCGAGGGACTCCAGCCACGCCGACCGCCCGTCGCCCAGCAGCAGGCGCGGGTCGTCGAGGGCGGCGAACACGAAGCCGCGGCCCGCCACCTCGTCGAACAGGCCCTCCGCCGGCCCCGCTGCCACCCGAGGCTGGGGCACCTGGTCCCCGGCGCCGGGCCGCCGCCGGCCGGTGCCGTCCCGCCACACCAGACCCCGGGTCAGCGGCTGGAACGGCGACTGCTGCGGCCGCGCCACCCGCCGTTCGCGGGCCGCGGTCATCACCGCGTCCCGGTCGGCGGCGGCCCGCGGGTCGGTCTGGCAGATCACCTTGCCGAGGTTCACCGACATGCCGATGGCGTGCTGCACATGGGCCCTGCGTTCCTCCGCGTAGGAGTCCAGGAGCCCCTCACCGGCCCGCCCGCCGAGCACCAGGTCCAGCTTCCAGGCGAGGTTGGCGACGTCCCGGAACCCGGAGCTCATGCCCTGCCCCGCGAACGGCGGCATCAGGTGGGCGGCGTCACCGGCGATCAGCAGCCGCCCCTCGCGCCAGCGGCGGGCGGTCGCGGCCTGGAAGGTGTAGACCGCGTGCCGTTCCATGGTGCCGTCGGCCGGGGTGATGCCGCACCCGGCGAGCAGCCGCCACGCGGTCTCCGCCGTGTCCATCTCCTCCTTGCGCTCACCGGGCAGCAGCATGAACTCCCAGCGCCGGTGGCCGGGGCCCGCCGAGACCTGGGTGCGCGGCCGGGCCGGATCGCAGATCTGCAGGTTGTTGGGCACGAACGTACGGTGGCCGGGCAGCGCCAGATCGCAGATCAGCCAGTCGTGGTGGAACCCCAGGTCCTCGAACTCGGTGCCGATCGCGCGGCGCACCAGGCTGTTCGCGCCGTCGCAGCCGACCGCCCACCGTCCGCGCAGCAGCCGCGCGGTGCCGTCGGCCCCCGCGACCCGCAGCTCGACGCCGTCCTCGTGCTGCGCGACGTCCACGGCCTCGTACCCGCGCAGCACCGTCAGGTTCGGCAGTTGGCTGCCGTACCCGATCAGCGCGTCCTCCAGGCCCGGCTGGTACATGGAGGTCGACTCCGGCCAGCCGTTGCGCCCGTTGACCTCGGCCGCGTCGATGTAGAGCAGGTCGTGGCCCGCGCCGTTGCGCCACAGGTAGTCGCCGGAGGGTTCACCGACCGCCGTGAGGTGGTCCGCGACCCCGGCCGCCGCGAGGATCCGCGCGGCCTCCCCGTCGAAGGCCACCGCGCGCGGCATCGGGTACGGGCGCGGGTGCCGCTCCACGACGATCACCCGCCGTCCGCGCCGCGCCATCAGGTTGGCCAGCACCTGGCCCACCGGTCCGTAGCCGACGACCAGCAGGTCCGCGATGTCGTCGGGCCACCGGCCGGAGTCGGCCGCCGTTGCCGTCATGTCCGCCGTCCCCCTTCAGGCCGCCGCGGACCGGGTCCGCAGCAGGATGTCGTCGAGCGCGGCCTCGTAGTCGGCCGCCTTCACCAGGACCCGCACCCGCTCGCGGCCGTCCTCCACGATCAGCAGACGGCGGCCGGTCAGCGTCATCTGCCCGTTCTCCAGGGCCCGTCCGCGGATGTAGGTCACGTGCGCCGCGAGCATCCGGGCGTACTCGTCCAGCTGCGGGTTGTCCGCGTCGAGCCACTCGGAGAACGCCCGCGGCCGCAGCCGGAACCGGTGGACGACACCCCACTCGCCGTCCCGCGGCCGGCGCTCCAGGTACCGGAAGCCGTCGTCGCCCTCCAGCACCCGGAAGCTCGTCCCGTACTGCTCCTGGGGCTCCGGGGACACCCGCACCGGTTCGATCAGCGACGGACCGGAGTAGCCGACGTCCGCGATGTACCACTCGCCGTCGACGCGCACGCCGTTGAACAGGTGCTCCATGTCGGGGCCGTACGAACCGTCCGGACCGCGCACCCCGGCGGACAGCACGACCACCTCGTAGCCGAGGCGGGTCAGCAGGGCCCGGAAGAGGCCGTTGAGCTCGTAGCAGACGCCGCCGCGCCCGCCGACGACCACCTCCTTGTAGACGGCGTCGACGTCGATGTCCACGCCGTCCCAGATGGCCGTGCCACGGGCCTCGTTGAGCTGGTTGTCGAACGGCACGCTCATCAGGTGGCGCTTGTGCAGCAGCCGCAGCGTCTCCAGCGTGGGCGCGGGCGCGGGTCCGGTGTGGCCGAGGGCGGCCAGGTAGTGGTCGAGGTCGAACATCGTCAGGTCCGTTCCTTCGGGAAGTGGCGGGTGGGGGGCGGGAAGAGGCGTGCGCGGCAGCCGGGTTCAGGCGTATTCGGCGTCGGGCGCGGCCACCCGGTCGAGCAGGTACGCGGCGAGCAGCCCCGGCGTGGGCTGGTCGAACAGGAGCATCACGGGCAGCTCCGTGCCGATCTCGGCGGCCAGGCGGTTGCGCAGTTCGACCGCGGTCAGCGAGTTGAAGCCGATGTCGAAGAAGCCCTCCTCGTCCTCGATCGCGCCGGGATCGGAGTGCCCGAGCACGGCCGCGGTCTCGGCGCGCACCAGGTCGAGCAGGGCGCCGGGGCGCTCCTCGGCGGGCAGGGCGCCGAAACGCCGGCGGAAGGTCTCCTGGTCGGGTGCGTCGTCGGGCATGTCACTCTCCTGGTGCGCTGCGGTCAGGACGTCGGGCGCCGGGCCCGTGGGCTGGAACTGCCGGAGCCAGTAGGGCCGGTGCTGGAAGGCGTACGTGGGAAGCGCCGCGGCCACCTCGGGGGTGAGCCCGGCGGAGCGGCCGAGCAGACCGCTCCAGTCGACGCCGACGCCCCGCACGTACACCTCGGCGAGCGAGCCGGCGAACCGCTCCGGGCCGCCCTCGCCGCGCCGCAGGGTGCCCACGACGACGGTCGCCGCCCCCGGCCGCCCCTCGACCGTCTCGCGCACCGCCACGTTCAGCACCGGATGCGCGCTGACCTCGACGAACGCCCGGTGCCCGGACTCGAAGAGCGCGTCGACGGCGTCCGCGAAGCGGACCTGGTGGCGGAGGTTGGCGTACCAGTAGGCGGCGTCGAGGGGGGTGGTGTGGTCGAGCCAGGCGGCCCGGCAGGTGGAGTACATCGGGACCTTGGGCGCCTGGGGCCGCACGTCGGCCAGAAGGTCGGCGAGTTCGTCCCGGATGGCCTCGACGTGGGTGGTGTGGGAGGCGTAGTCGACGGGGATGGTGCGGGATCGGATGCCGGCTTGGGTGGTGGTTTCGTGGAGGTCGGCGAGGGCGTGGGGGTCGCCTGCGACGACGGTGGAGTGGGGTCCGTTGACGGCGGCGATCTCGATGCGTCCGCCGTATTCGGCGATGCGGTCTTCGGCTTCGGCGCGCGGGAGGGGGAGGGACATCATGCCGCCGTGTCCGGCGAGGCGGTGGGCGATGGCTTTGCTGCGCAGGGTGATGATGCGGGCGGCGTCGTCGAGGGTGAGGGCGCCGGCGATGTGGGCGGCGGCGATCTCGCCCTGGGAGTGGCCGATGACGGCGTCGGGCTGGATGCCGTGGTACTGCCAGAGACGGGCCAGGGCGACCATGATGGCGAAGGAGGCGGGCTGGACGACGTCGACGCGGTCGAAACCGGGTGCTCCCTCCGCCTGTTTCAGGACGGCGACGAGGTCCCAGTCGACGTAGGTGGACAGGGCGTGCGCGCAGTCGGTGATCGCCTGGGCGAACACCCACTCCGTTTCGAGCAGCCGGGCGCCCATGCCCGCCCATTGGTGTCCCTGGCCGGGGAAGACGAAGACGGTCTTGCCGTCGACGTCGGCCGTGCCGGTGACCAGGTGGGGGGAGGGGGTCCCGTCGGCGAGCGCCTTCAGCCCGTCCGACAACTCCTCCGCCGTCGACCCCAGCACCACCGCGCGCCGGTCCAGCCGGGCCCGGTGGAACGCCAGACCGCGCGCGACGGCCGCCGGGTCGAGAGACCCCGGCGACGTCAGCAGCCGGTCGGCCTGGGCCCGCAGCGCGGCCTCCGTCCTGGCGGACAGCAGCCACGGTACGACCGCGGGCCGCGGCCCCGCCTCCGGCCCGGGGGCGTCCGGTGCCTGTTCGAGGATGACGTGGGCGTTGGTGCCGCTGACGCCGAACGAGGACACCGCGGCCCGGCGCAGCCGGCCGGTCCTCGGCCACTCGCGCCGCTCGGTGAGCAGTTCGACCGCCCCGGCGCTCCAGTCGACCTTGGTGGAGGGCCGGTCGACGTGCAGGGTCCTGGGCAGCACGCCGTGCCGCATCGCCTGCACCATCTTGATGATCCCGGCGACACCGGCCGCCGACTGCGCGTGCCCGATGTTCGACTTCAGCGACCCCAGCCACAGCGGATAGCCGCGGTTCTTGCCGTAGGTGGCGAGCAGGGCCTGCGCCTCGATCGGGTCGCCGAGCGTGGTCCCGGTGCCATGCCCCTCGACGGCGTCCACCCCGTCCGGGGCCAGTCCCGCCGCGGTCAGCGCGGCGCGGATGACGCGCTGCTGGGACGGCCCGTTGGGCGCGGTGAGGCCGTTGGAGGCGCCGTCCTGGTTCACGGCCGAACCGCGCACCACCGCCAGCACCGGGTGACCCGACCGCTGTGCGTCGGAGAGCCGTTCCAGGGCGAGGACACCGACGCCCTCCGCCCAGCCGGTGCCGTCGGCCGCCTCCGCGTACGCCTTGCAGCGGCCGTCCGCCGCCAGCCCCCGCTGGGTGGAGAACTCCACGAACACGCCCGGCGTCCCCATCACGGCGGCACCGCCGGCCAGCGCCATGTCGATCTCGCCGGACCGCAGCGCCTGCGCCGCGAGGTGCACCGCGACCAGCGACGACGAGCAGGCGGTGTCCACCGTGATCGCCGGGCCCTCGAGACCCAGGGTGTACGACACCCGGCCCGAGGCCACGCTCCCGGAGTTGCCGGTGCCCAGGAACCCCTCCAGGCCCTTCGGGGAGAACTCGAGACCCGGGGCGTAGTCGTGGTACATCACCCCGGAGTAGACCCCGACCCGGCCACCCGCGAGCGCGGTCGGGTCGACCCCCGCCCGCTCCAGGGCCTCCCACGACGTCTCCAGGAGCAACCGCTGCTGCGGGTCCATGGCGAGCGCCTCACGCGGCGATATCCCGAAGAACCCCGCGTCGAACTCGCCGGCGTCGTGCAGGAAACCGCCCTGGCTCACATACGACGTGCCGGCGCGTTCCGGGTCCGGGTCGAAGAGGCGCTCCAGGTCCCAGCCCCGGTCCTCGGGGAAACCCGAGACCGCGTCCCGGCCCTCGTCCACCAGGCGCCACAGCTCGTCGGGCGTGCTCACGCCGCCCGGCAGCCGGCACGCCATGCCGACGATCGCGATCGGCTCGCGGGCCGCCGCGGCGATCCGCTGGTTCTCCTGCTTGAGGCGTTCGTTCTCCATCAGCGAGGCGCGCAGCGCCTCGACCACCTTGTCGCTGGGTGACGTACCCATCACGTTCTCCGTTCCGTCGGGCAGTGCAGTTGGCTGGTCAGTTCCCGAGCGCGCCCAGGGCGCGGGCCACCAGGTCGTCGGCGTCCATGGCGGCGATCCGGTGCAGCTCCGCCTCCACCGCCACGGCGGCGTCCGGCTCCGCGACCGACCGCTCCGGCGGCTCGGGCACGGCCGCGGCCCCGGAGTCCCCGGCGGCCCCGGGCAGCAGTTCGGCCAGCAGGTGGCCGGTCAGCACGGCCGCGGACGGGTAGTCGAAGATCAGCGTCGCGGGCAGCCGTACACCGGTCGCGGCCGCCAGCCGGTTGCGCAGCTCGACCGCGGTCAGCGAGTCGAACCCGACGTCCTTGAAAGGCTGCTCGGGCCGCACCGGCACGCCCCCGAGCACCGTCGAGGCGTGCCCGCGCACCAGCTCCAGCAGCCGGCGCCGCCGGTCCGGACCGGGCAGCGCGGCCAACTGCGCGGCCAGCGGCTCCTCGTCGGTCCGCGCGTCCCCCGCCGCCCTGCGCGGCGGACTCACCAGCGCGCGGAAGACGACCGGCAGCCGCCCCTCGGCCGCCGCGGCACGCAACGCGGGGAAGTTCATCCTGCTCGTCACCAGCATCGCCTCGGGCGAGCGCAGCCCCGCGTCGAACAGGGCCATGCCCTCCTCGGCGGACAGCGCCAGCGCGCCCTGCCGGCTCATCCGGCTCTGGTCGCCCCCGTCGAGGTGTCCGGTCATCCCGCTCGCGTCCGCCCACAGGCCCCAGGCGAGGGAGACGGCGGGGGTGCCGTGGGTGCGGAGGTGGTGGGCGTAGGCGTCGAGGGCGGCGTTGGCGGCGGCGTAGTTGGCCTGTCCGGGGTTGCCGAGGGTGCCGGCGGCGGAGGAGAAGAGGACGAAGGCGGCCGGGTGGTGGTCCTTGGTCAGTTCGTGGAGGGTGCGGGCCGCGTCGGTCTTGGGTGCGAGGACGGTGTCGAGGTGGTGCGGGGTCTGGGCGGCGAAGGTGGCGTCGCTCAGGACGCCTGCGGTGTGGATGACGGCGGTGAGGGGGTGGTGCGGGTGGATGGCGGCGAGTGCGGTGGTGAGCTGGTCGGGGTCGGCGGCGTCGGCGGCGACGAGGGTGACGTGGGCGCCGAGGGTGGTGAGTTCGCGGGTGAGGGTGTCGGCGCCGGGGGCGTGGGGGCCGCGGCGGCTGAGGAGGAGGAGGTGGCGGATGTTGTGGTGGGTGACGAGGTGGTGTGCGGTGAGGGCGCCGAGGGTGCCGGTGCCGCCGGTGATGAGTGCGGTGCCGTTGGGGTCGAGGGGGCTGGGTGCGTCGGTGGGTTCGGCGCGGATGAGTCGGGGGACGTGGATGTGGCCGTCGGTGAGGGCGAGTTGGGGTTCGCCGGTGGTGAGGGCGGCGGGGAGCAGGTGTCGGTCGTCTTGGGTGGTGTCGACGAGGATGATCCGGTCGGGGTGTTCGTTCTGGGCGGTGCGGAGCAGGCCCCAGACGGCGGCCTGGGCGGGGTCGTGGAGGGCGTGGCGGGTGAGGACGACCAGTCGGGTGCCGTCCGCCCCGTCGGCGAGGTGGGTCTGGACGGTGGTCAGGACGTCGCCGGTCAGTTCCCGGGTGTCGGCGCCGGTGCGGCCGGTGAGGTCGAGTACCGGCCAGTCCGCTCCGGTGCGTTCCGTGGGCGTCGCGATCTCCTGCCACGCCACCCGGAACAACGCGTCCCGCGAGACGTCGGAGCCCGACTGCCCGGGGTCGACGGCCCGGAAGGCCAGCGAACCGACCGACGCCACCCGGTTCCCCGACTCGTCGGCGGCCTCCACGGACACCGCGTCCGTGCCCCGGGGCGCGATCCGCACCCGCAGGGCCGTGGCGCCCGCCGCGCCGAGAACCACGTCGTTCCACGCGAACGGCAACAGGGTCCGCTCGTCCGTGGGCTTGTCCGCGAACGCGGCGGCGTGCAGTGCCGCGTCCAGCAGCGCGGGGTGCAGACCGAACTCCCCGGCGGTGGCGGCCGCCTCCGCGCCGAGCGCCACCTCGGCGAACAGATCGGTGCCCCGCCGCCACACCTTCCGCAGACCCTGGAACACCGGCCCGTACTCGTAGCCGGCGACGAAGCGCAGATCGTAGAAGTCGGCGACGGACAGCGACTCGGACCCCTCGGGCGGCCAGACCGCGAAGTCGTACGCTTCCGCGTCGGACCCGGTGGACCCGGTGGATCCGCCTGGCTCGGCGGTGAGGAACCCGGACGTGTGCCGGGTCCACGCCTCGTCGTCCGCGCCCCGCGAGTGCACGGTGACGGAACGACGGCCCAGGTCGTCCAGCGCGCCGACGGCCACCCGCACCCGCACCGTGCCCGAGGCGGGCAGGACGAGCGGTGCCTCGACGACCAGTTCGTCCAGGACGCGGGCGCCGACCCGGCCGCCGGCGTGCACGGCCATCTCGACCAGCGCGGCCCCGGGCACCAGGACGGTGCCGGACACGGCGTGGTCGGCCAGCCACGGATGCGCGTCGAGCGACAGTCGTCCGGTCAGCACCACTCCGCCGTCGTCGGGGAGTTCGACCATGGCGCTCAGCAACGGGTGTTCGGCGTCGTCCAGACCCGCCGTGCCGAGGTCGCCTGCGGACTGGGTGGTCTCCAGCCAGTAGCGCTGGTGTTGGAAGGGGTAGGTGGGGAGGTCGGTGTGGTGGCTGGGGGTGGGTGTGGGGGTGGTGGGGGTGTGGGTGTGGGGGGTGGTGGTGTGTCGGGTGTGGAGGGTGGCGAGTGAGGTGAGGAAGCGGGTGGGGGTGTCGTCGTCTCGGCGGAGGGTGCCGGTG